>NZ_CP032488.1 GCF_004124235.1 Yersinia hibernica | reverse complement strand
AAGGCGCTGGAGTCCGAACTGCATCGGCAATGGAAAGCGTTTAACCGCGAACTAAAACAGGGGAAACTGAAACATCTGGAATACGATCAACAAACGCAGAAATTGACCTGGCATAAATCCGTGGTCAGTCGTCATAAAGCGCAGGAGAAGAGTTTTTATGAACAACTGCCATTCTGCGATGTAACCGACGTTTTCCGCTTTGTTAACGAGCACTGCCGGTTTCTGCCCGCCATGAAACCGCTGCAGCCTCGATATGCCAAAAACGAAGTTGATGCAGACAGCCTGATGGCTGTCATCGTTGCTCAGGCGATGAATCATGGTAACCATGTGATGGCGCGAACCAGCGATATTCCGTTTCATGTGCTGGAAACCACGTATGAGCAGTATCTTCGGCTGGCATCGCTGCTCACTGCCAATGACTGCATCACCGATGCCATAGAGGCACTGCCGATTTTCCCGCTCTATTCGTTTGATCCGGGAACGCTTTATGGGGCCGTTGACGGACAAAAATTTGGCGTTGAACGACCGACAGTAAAAGCCCGGCATTCGCGTAAATACTTCGGCCGCGGTAAAGGCATGGTGGCCTACACGCTGTTATGTAACCACATCCCGATCAACGGATACCTGATTGGCACAAACGACTACGAAGGCCACCATGTCTTTGATATCTGTTACCGCAACACTTCAGAGGTTAAACCCACGGCCATCACCGGGGACATGCACAGCATCAACAAAGCCAACTTTGCAATCCTGCACTGGTTTGGCCTGCGCTTTGAACCTCATTTTACGGATTTGAACAGGCAGCTACAGGAGTTGTACTGCACCCGAGACCCATCGGCCTATAAAAAATGCCTGATTCAACCCGCTGGACAGATTGACCTGAACCTTATCATCCGTGAAAAAAGCAACCTCGACCGCATTGTCGCCACGCTGGGGCTGAAAGAAATGACGCAGGGAACGCTGATCCGCAAACTGTGTACGTACACAACAACCAACCCGACAAGACAGGCGGTATTTGCATATGACCGGCTGGTTCGCAGTATTTACACGCTAAAGTATCTGCGGGATCCGCAGCTGGAACGCAATATCCGTCGTTCTCAGAACCGGGTTGAATCTTATCACCAGCTACGCGCCGCGGTAGCCAAAGTCGGCGGAAAGAAAGAGTTAACCGGGAAAAATGACATTGAAACGGAAATCAGTAATCAGTGTGGGCGGTTGATCTGCAACGCGATCGTTTACTACAACTCCGCGATCCTGTCTCGATTGCTGGAACGACTGGAAACGGAAGATAACACCAAAGGCATTGAGGCTCTGCCCCGGATATCACCGGTGGCCTGGCAGCATATTTTGCTGAACGGGCATTACATCTTCCAGAGCAACAATGAGATTATTGACCTGGATGCGCTGGTTGCCGGGCTGAAACTGAGATGACGGAAAAATCTGGGGTTCCGGCGTAGAACCCCTATTTCACCACAAAATTTACCTTTGAATTTTCTGCTTTCTCCTTCTTTGACATTATCGCTTTCTATTCCGCATACATTTTATTTGTTTATCAATACTCCCCATTTGAGTGCGATTTAGCCTCTTCATTCACTTTTTAATCGTGCGTTTTAGACGACGACCAAGCCAAAAAACATGACAAACCTGTACCTGATGGCCCCCAAAAGGCTCCCCGCCCGTAAACGGTCGAGTCGTCGCCTGCACTTCAGCGGTCCCGCGCCGGTGGCGCAGTCCAGCTTCCGCAGAGCCCCACAAGTGTGTCTCTGTCCTGTCGGATATCGTGCTGGCCGGTGTGACCGGCACGCGAAAATATCTGGCCAGTCACAGCGATGCGTATGTGGCCTTGTCGCGGATGAAATCCCATGTCCAAGTGTATACCGACGACCTGACGAAATGGTCACAGGCCGTGAGTCGCACCGGCAGCCGGAAGACGGCCCATGATGTGCTACACGCCGATGATGACCGCCAGACGCAGACGGGCAACCGGTTATGGTCGCAGGCAAGGCCGTTGGCAGATAACGGCCTGGGACGGGCGTTGCTGCGAGACAGTGGACTGAGTGAGCAGGGCGAGGCCCGGTTTATCAGTGGCAGCAAAAAATACCCGTCCCCGCATGTGGCCTGGCCCGCCTACGATACGAATGGCCGTCAAAGCGGCGTCTGGCTCGATGCCGTGGGGCTTAATGATGAGGGCTACCTGCAAGGATTGGCGGGAAAAGGCCGCTTACTGGGCAGTGAAAACAGCAGTTTTGTGGTCCTGCAAAAGAGCCAGAACGGCGAGACGCAGCTGGCCACGGATGTGGATACCGCGATAGCCCTCGCTCGCGCCTTACCTGAGAGTGGTGTGGTGGTACAGATAGGAGAAGCGCCACCGGCCTACCGTGTTGAAGCGGCGACACAGGGCAGTCTTCCGGTGACATCACCCGAAAATCCGCCTGTCGCGGCGCCCGCCGATGCCCCTCTGAGCTTGAAAAGCCCACAAGAGCAGGCGCGCGAACAGGCTGAAAAAGCTGAAATCGACCGCCAACGCGGCATGCCCTCTGACGCCGATAAATCGACGCTCACCCCGCAGACAATGAAGGCTGAAAAACAGCTGGCTCGTGAGATACAACAGGAAAAACAGGTGGGGACACAACAGCAACAACAGCATACGGAACAGGAAACGCATCTCGAGCGACAACATCAGCAACAGCAGGCGTTGCAACAGCTGGAGCGGGAGATCGTCAAAGAGAAAATCCTGGGAGAATCGTAATGAAAACACTTTTTGCCCTCATCGTGCCATTGCTTGTTTGCCCCTCACTGGCGTATGCCGAGGTACAGGTGGGCTTTTCACCGGATGGTGGCGCTGAACCCTTGGTATTGAAGACGTTAAGCCAGGCAACAGTATCAATTGACCTCGCCGCGTATGCCTTTACCAGTCAACAGGTGGCCAAAGTGCTACTGGCGGCAAAGCGGCGCGGGGTTAGTGTCCGAGTTCTGGCTGATAAACAATCAGCCAGTAAACGCTACAGTGCTGTGACGTTTTTGGCTAATCAAGGTGTGCCGGTTCGTTTGAACGATCGCTATGCCATTCAGCATTCCAAATTCGCGCTGATTGACGGTGAGACTGTGCAAACCGGCTCCCTGAACTACACGCATTCAGCCTTTACGCGCAATGCCGAGAATGTCGTCGTGATACGCGGTGAGCGTGCCATTAGCCAGGCCTATCAGCAGGAGTTTGAGCGCTTATGGGCTGAGGGAGTGCCACTTAACGCTCACTACTGACTCTTTTTTCAACCTTATTGATTTGCATACCGTGAATGCTTATGCGCCAACATGAGCAGCGGATCACGATCATTTACTGCCAACGTCCAGAAATTGTAGTAATCTTTGCCTAATCGATCCTTTTTAGATCCTTGAGGAGGTAAAGATGTCACAAATAGCAGATGCAGTTACTTCCTCATCGAAAGCAAAACGGACTTATCGTAAGGGTAATCCAATGACAGCAACTGAAAAACAGTTGGCTGCCATCGCAAGAAAACGTGTAACGCATAAAGAAGTGAAAGTTTATATTCGAAATCCATTGAAAGATCGAATGATAAGTGTTTGCGAAGAAGATGGTTTAACACAAGCACAGTTTATCGAACGGTTGATTGAGCAGGAACTTATTCAACGTGGATTGTTGGAGTAAAGTCTTTACTATCTTGCGAGTTTTCTTATCTAATGCTAGATTGCTGATCGTGTAAGATATCTTGGTGGGCCACGCCGTAAGGTGGCAGGGAACGGGACCTGTTGAGGATATTCTCCAGAACCTGAAAAGCAAAAACCCCGATAATCTCTTCTGTTTGGCGACGTAGAAGATTACCGGGGCCCACTTAAAACTGTATAGAAGCTGTTGCTCTATGCAGGGAGTATAGAATTGTGCCAAAAATAATTCAACTCCTTCCGTGCAACATAAGCACGGGTAGGTTTGGCTAACACTGCCTCTTCTCAGAACTTTGCTGAGATATCAAATATATCCCGTCGTGGTGAGTCAAACTCTCTGCGCAAAGGGACATCAAAAATTCATCGGCGCTACACGCCTACACTGACTTGTACCGTGCCTCGCGGCATGGCCGCTAAAGTGGTTGCGCGTCTCAGTAGCCATAATTGGCACCGTAATCACGAACTGATCGAACTGCGCCGTCAGGGTTATGTGCCCTACACCAAACGTCATGATCCGCACTTTTTGCCAAAGCCCATGCGTATTTCCGCACGGTCGGAAAGCTGTGAAGCGCTGACGGCGCTCTCGATGGCACTGGCGGCAAATTGTGACTACAACCCGGACAGTGACTATCCGTTCGAGATCATGGCCCCGTTTGAGCAAATAGCGGCCTCGATGGGGATGTTGCATGTTTATGATAACGGCCGCAAAGCGTACGACAGTCCTTTGCATGCGTTATCTGTGCAAGAACAGCTGGGCTACGTGATAGCGCTTCACGGTAAAGACACGGACAGTGGCCAGAACAAGCCGCTGCGGTTGTGGCTGACGGAGAAGTTCTTCATTTCCAGAGGCATTGCCGTTGAAGAGATCCGCCATTGGCTGGGCCAGTTTAAGACATGGGCGATAAAAAACGGGTTAACGGAAAGTTTGCGTCAGAAATATGAACGGCATCTGTTGCGTGTTGAGCGTATCGGTATTGATTTGACAGACAAACATTCACTGCGAAATCGCTTAAAGCAGATCAAGCGGTGGGTGGTGAGTCCTGATCTGGCGAAAGAGAAACAGGCCAAAGTCGATGTACTGGAGCGCGGACTGGAAACACTCGAACGTGACGAGTCTCAACGACTCGATTTGATACTGGATGAGACACAGCAAAAGATCCGCAGCTTGGCCAAGGCGAAGCATCAACGGCAAAACCCGTATTATCAGGCGTATGTTAAATGGTCAACCAGTGGGGCGGTCATGACACATGACGTTATGATGCAAGAACAGGCGTTACAGAAAGAGCAGCCTGGCCTTAAACACAGTGCTCCTGAAACCTATTACCGACAGCTGCTTGAGCGTGCTGGCATAATCTAGCCCCACGATTCCCACATTCTGAACCTTACCGTGCCTGGCGCGGTTTTTGTGTTGGTTTGCCGGTATAAAACGGGGGGTATTTAGCTGCCAGGTCACGTCCCATTCTGCATTATTCCCCCGAATTCATGAGCGATATTGGCGCAATGCCGAGAGTGCTGAATATCTGTACGCTTAACTTCGAATCAATGTTATTAACTTCGTAACCTGTTTGATAAATATCCTTAATTTCGAACGTTATTCCTGAACAAAATAAGCCTCTAAAAAGAGGAGTACTTTTCGAGCGGCTAAAGCCTGCTCTCTAAAGTAGCTCCCCTCGCGTTGCTCAGGGCAAATGAACTCCCCAGCATCTAGGAAATACGACATGATTAATAGGTAGCTCCCGACTCACGTCGGGCAAAGGAACCGTGCTATTGCAAACCTAAGCGTTCGTCACGCTTTGCGTGCCAACCGCTAAGGTCCCGGAAATCACGCTCAGCGCGTCGCTATGCGCCGCACTGACCGCTCACCGGGATTATTTGCAGTGTCACCACAACATTGTTTGTCAGCCTGTCTGGCTCAACAGGGCGGGAGGGTTATCAAGATCTCTGATGATCCACACCGGCGTTGCCGGGCTTCAGCGGTTCAATTTCGGGAAACATGTCACTTCCGTGTGCCGCTTTCTATGCACTGCGTGCATGAGGATTGGTGCTGATTGCGGTATACTGTGAACCAAAACAAGGTGTTACTAGGGCAATATCAGGAGACAGTGATGAGCGGTGAACGCAAAATATTAACGCTAAAGCGTCAATCCCCCCCTGAACATCAGGATAAAACCCGCGAGATACCGGTTCGTTCAACGCGTAAGAAAATGATGGTGGAAGCCACCCCTCACCGGCGTAAGAAGAAAAAAACGACGGCTCCTGAGACTGAAACTGCTGTTCAACTCCCGGTTCCTCCAAAACCCCTGCCCGAGCTTCGCGTCCGCGAGCCTAAACGCGTCAGGCCACCGAAACCGCCGCGTACACTGCCGTACCATGAAGCAGTCAGTCTCATGCAGGGGTATTGGCCGGATATTTTTGATGGCCAGCAGCCACGATTATTCAAAATTCATATTCGTGAGGATTTGTATCACGATATTGAACAACGAGAATTACCGTTGTCACGTAAAGTGTTGCGGCGCTGTCTGAAATCCATCACCCGATCAGCGGATTATTTGTCACAAATCCAGAAGGATGCGCCCCGATATAACCTTAAAGGTATCGTTGATGGCCATGTGAATGAGCAGGAATATCAGTTTGCAATAGAGAAGCTGAATATAGCGACTACATCTAGGGGGGCCGCTTGGAAAACGGACCCAGATGGGGGGGCGTAAGGATTCATACGTAAATGTGTAATAGGGGTCAGTTTGGATATCGAAAATTATTGTACGTTAAGGCTAAAAATTAATATCAAAACCCTCGATTAAATATTGGAACTCCAGACGTTATCTCCTCCCCCCTCAGATATGATGTGTTCCCACCCCAGCGGAAACAGATAAGAAGTCAATACCAGTCTCTGGTGTTCAATCTTGCATCTGACCTCCGAGTTAGCGCACCAACCTTAAGGTAATAGTGAGATTTATCACATATGTTTTTGGTTATGTGTTGTTTGACTTAATATCAGAGTAGAGGGATACTTGTTTTCTACAAAGGAGAGGGAAATGTTGCAACTAACACCACTTCAGTTATTTAAAAACCTGTCCGATGAAACCCGTTTGGGTATCGTGTTGCTGCTCAGGGAGATGGGAGAGTTGTGCGTGTGTGATCTTTGCATGACACTGGATCAATCGCAGCCCAAAATCTCCCGTCATCTTGCAATGCTGCGGGAAAGTGGAATTCTTCTGGATCGTAAACAAGGAAAATGGGTTCACTACCGCTTATCACCACATATTCCTTCATGGGCTGCTCAGATTATTGAGCAGGCCTGGTTAAGCCAACAGGACGACGTTCAGGCCATCGCCCGCAAGCTGGCTTCAGTTAACTGCTCCGGTAGCAGTAAGGCTGTCTGCATCTAAAAAATTTGCCTTAACATATATGCTTTATCAAATATGAGGTATTGAAATGAAAACGTTAACGGTATTTGACCCAGCGATGTGCTGCAGCACCGGCGTCTGCGGTACAGATGTTGATCAGGCTCTGGTCGATTTTTCTGCGGATGTGCAATGGCTCAAACAACGTGGTGTACAAATTGAGCGTTTCAATCTCGCACAACAGCCGATGAGCTTTGTACAGAACGAGAAGGTCAAAGCGTTTATTGAGGCTTCCGGGGCAGAAGGTTTGCCATTGTTGTTACTGGATGGCGAAACAGTGATGGCCGGGCGTTACCCGAAACGCGCTGAGCTGGCTCGCTGGTTTAGCATTCCACTGGAGAAAGTGGGATTAGCGCCAACAAGCTGCTGTGGTGGTAATACTTCTTGTTGTTAAGTATGTCAGGAGGACATATGAAATTCTTACAGAATATCCCCCCTTATCTGTTTTTTACTGGTAAAGGAGGCGTTGGTAAAACCTCTATTTCCTGCGCCACGGCGATCCGTCTGGCAGAACAGGGGAAACGGGTGCTGCTGGTCAGTACCGATCCGGCCTCAAACGTAGGCCAGGTGTTTAGCCAGACGATTGGCAATACCATTCAGCCAATAGCCTCTGTTCCTGGATTGTCGGCTCTTGAGATTGATCCTCAGGCCGCTGCACAACAGTACCGGGCCAGAATCGTTGACCCTATTAAAGGCGTCCTGCCTGATGACGTTGTTTCCAGCATCAACGAACAACTGTCAGGTGCATGCACAACAGAGATTGCGGCTTTTGATGAATTTACCGGATTACTGACAGATGCCTCTCTGCTGACGCGGTTTGACCATATCATTTTTGATACCGCGCCGACGGGTCACACCATTCGCCTTCTTCAGTTGCCGGGCGCCTGGAGTAGCTTTATTGACAGCAATCCCGAGGGCGCGTCCTGTCTCGGCCCAATGGCGGGGCTGGAAAAGCAGCGTGAACAGTATGCCCATGCCGTTGAAGCGTTGTCTGATCCAAAGCGTACCCGACTGGTATTAGTTGCTCGTCTGCAAAAATCCACGTTGCAGGAAGTCGCCCGGACTCATCTGGAACTTGCCGCAATCGGCCTTAAAAATCAGTACCTGGTTATTAATGGCGTTCTGCCTAAAACTGAAGCGGCAAACGATACACTGGCTGCTGCAATATGGGACCGTGAACAGGAGGCGCTGGCCAATCTTCCCTCTGAACTTTCCGGTCTGCCCACTGACACGTTATTCCTCCAGCCGGTCAATATGGTCGGCGTGTCTGCACTCAGCGGGCTTCTCTCTACTCAGCCTGTAGCGGCGTCATCACCTGAAGAATACGTTCAACAGCGCCCTGACATTCCGTCACTTTCTGCGTTGGTCGATGATATTGCCCGTAATGAGCATGGCCTGATCATGCTGATGGGTAAAGGTGGCGTGGGGAAAACCACGATGGCTGCAGCCATTGCCGTCAGGCTGGCCGAAATGGGATTTGATGTCCATCTGACAACATCTGACCCTGCGGCGCATCTCAGCACAACCCTGAACGGTAGCCTTAACAACCTGCAGGTCAGCAGGATCGATCCTCAAGAGGAAACGGAACGCTATCGTCAGCATGTTCTTGAAACAAAGGGAAAAGAACTGGACGAAGCGGGGAAACTCCTGCTGGAAGAAGACTTACGCTCACCCTGCACCGAGGAAATTGCCGTTTTCCAGGCCTTTTCACGGGTGATTCGTGAAGCGGGTAAGCGCTTCGTGGTGATGGATACGGCACCGACCGGGCACACTCTATTGCTGCTGGATGCTACAGGCGCGTATCACCGCGAGATTGCGAAGAAAATGGGCGATAAGGGGGATTTCACCACACCGATGATGCAACTTCAGGACCCGGAGCGAACCAAAGTGTTACTGGTGACGCTGCCGGAAACCACGCCCGTGCTTGAGGCGGCAAATTTACAGGCCGATCTTGAGCGTGCAGGCATTCACCCTTGGGGCTGGATTATCAATAACAGCCTTTCCATCGCGAATACCCGTTCGCCGCTGCTTCGTCTGCGAGCACAACAAGAACGTCCGCAGATCGAGAGCGTTAAACTCCGGCACGCCAGCCGTGTCGCACTTGTTCCTGTACTGGCGTCAGAGCCGACCGGCATCGACAAACTCAAACAACTCGCTGGTTAATTTATTGTCATCACGCAGGGCAGCATTGCTGCCCTGTCAGGAGGTTTTATGTTACTGGCAGGAGCCATTTTTATCCTGACCATCGTGTTGGTTATCTGGCAGCCGAAAGGATTAGGGATTGGCTGGAGCGCAACGCTGGGTGCCGTACTGGCTCTGGCGTCGGGTGTGATACACATTGCTGATATTCCGGTGGTGTGGAATATCGTCTGGAACGCGACGGCAACGTTTATCGCCGTCATTATCATCAGTCTGTTGCTGGATGAGTCCGGCTTTTTCGAATGGGCGGCACTGCACGTTTCCCGCTGGGGGAATGGTCGTGGTCGCCTGCTGTTTACGTATATCGTATTGCTTGGGGCGGCGGTGGCGGCGTTGTTCGCCAACGATGGCGCGGCGCTTATTCTGACACCTATCGTTATCGCCATGCTGCTGGCGCTGGGTTTCAGTAAAAGCACCACACTGGCGTTCGTGATGGCGGCTGGCTTCATTGCTGATACCGCCAGTTTGCCGCTTATCGTCTCGAACCTGGTCAACATCGTTTCGGCGGATTTCTTCCATCTGGGATTCACTGAATATGCCTCGGTAATGGTGCCAGTAGATATTGCTGCGATTATTGCCACACTGGTGATGCTGCATCTGTTTTTCCGCAAGGATATCCCGCCTACTTATGATCTGGCGCGACTGAAAGAACCGGCAAAAGCCATTAAAGACCCGGCGACGTTCAGAACCGGCTGGATAGTCTTAATCCTTCTGTTAGTCGGTTTTTTTGTCCTCGAGCCACTCGGTATTCCTGTGAGCGCGATTGCAGCAGTGGGTGCAGTCATTTTGTTTGCGGTGGCTAAAAAAGGTCATGCGATTAATACCGGTAAAGTGCTGCACGGCGCGCCCTGGCAGATTGTGATCTTCTCGCTGGGGATGTATCTGGTGGTCTATGGGTTGCGCAACGCCGGTCTGACGGATTATCTCTCCGACGTGCTGAACGTACTGGCGGATAAGGGACTGTGGGCTGCGACATTTGGCACCGGATTCCTGACCGCATTCCTGTCTTCCATTATGAACAATATGCCTACCGTACTGGTTGGCGCATTGTCGATTGATGGCAGCGCCGCGACCGGTGTTATCAAAGAGGCGATGATTTATGCCAACGTCATTGGCTGCGATCTGGGACCGAAAATTACCCCTATTGGTAGCCTGGCAACGCTGCTCTGGCTGCACGTACTTTCACAGAAGAATATGACAATCACGTGGGGATATTACTTCCGCACCGGGATTATCATGACCCTGCCTGTGCTGTTTGTAACGCTGGCTGCGCTGGCGCTACGTCTCTCTGTCACTTTGTAATGAGAAACTGATATGAGCAACATCACCATTTATCACAACCCGGCCTGCGGCACCTCGCGTAACACGCTGGAGATGATCCGTAACAGCGGTACTGAACCGACCGTGATTCTCTACCTTGAGACCCCACCTTCACGCGATGAACTGGTCAAACTCATCGCTGATATGGGGATCACGGTACGATCATTGCTGCGCAAAAACGTTGAACCTTATGAAGAACTGGGGCTCTCGGAAGATAAATTTACTGACGATCAGCTCATCGACTTTATGCTGCAACATCCCATTCTGATTAACCGCCCGATTGTGGTGACGCCGCTGGGTACCCGCCTGTGCCGCCCGTCTGAAGTGGTGCTGGATATCCTGACAGATGCGCAAAAAGGGGCATTCGCCAAGGAAGATGGTGAAAAAGTTGTTGATGAAACAGGTAAACGACTGAAATAAACATTAAGGGGGCATTTGCCCCCTTAATCATTAAGTTGCCATTTCTTCCTGCAGATGGACCCGCTCGCCATCAGGAATGTTGAGAATGACCTGGCTGATGCTAATGCTGTCATTGTTCGCCATACCAACTTCAAATCTTGCTCTGATTTACTCGCCTGGAAAGTGCTTCTGCTGATTCTTTTCGTTCACTATAACGATCAACAAGGGGTCCGCTTGGAAAACGGAAAATATCCTACGTTAAGGCCGTTTCTTAAGCAGACATGACAGGCAGCTCTGAGCGAGGTATAGTCATTGTGTTAGTGGGGAGAGACCTGCTCCCCACTCTTTATTGACGATGCTACACATATTCCCATTTTAGTTTGCTCTGCGCGGTCTATTTAGCCAGAGCAAAATTCCGACGCCTCAGCACTGTTTAAACCGCCAGTCGTTCACTTTTGCCTGTTGCTTTATCACGAGTTGTCATCCTGACCTCGATTAATCGTGTCCGTAACGACATCTTAATGCAACAGACCCCCTATTTCCGCCCCAACGCTGCTCAAGTTAATTAAAAATGAGTAGGAATATTCTGACATCAAGTTCACTTCCATTCCGATATACGCCCACATCTGTTTATTGTTTAATCACTCCAACGAAATACATTGATCTAGATCATGCTTTGATGAAACTCAAAATAGAGACGACATCACATGCTGACAGACCAATCATCAATTAACCCTACATTATGAATTTGGATATCTTACACATGAAAAAGCAACTGATTGGTCTGACTGTTTTATCTTCTCTGGTTTTGGGTATGACTGCAGCACATGCCGCTCCTCCGACAGCGGAATTGAAAGTTATCGGTACACTGACTGTTCCAAGCTGCACCGTCGCTTCTCCCGATGAAGGTGTTTATGATTTCGGTAAATTGTCTTCATCTTTAGTCAAATCAGGGACGGCCACGACCGCGCTGACGCCAATGACGAAAACCTGGACGGTGACCTGTGATGCTGATACTTATCTGAACTTCATGCCTGTTGATAACCGTGCGGCATCTGCCAGTGTTGCTGCCACCACTAACTTCGGCCTGGGTAACGTGAACACGACCGGCAAAATCGGTTACTACACCGCACAGATTAAGAACGGTACTGTAGACGGCAAAGCGTCTAACTTGTTCTCTTCTGCAACATCAACGTTCACGGCGACAACTACAGCTAACCTGACCACAGGTCTGCGCACCGGTTGGTCATCTGCGGCTAACACCCAGAGCACCGGTAAAGTGTTTGTGGCTGATATCACCGTTAACCCAATCTTGGGTGGCACCACCACCATGG
Organism: Yersinia hibernica; assembly: GCF_004124235.1. Lineage (NCBI taxonomy): Bacteria > Pseudomonadati > Pseudomonadota > Gammaproteobacteria > Enterobacterales > Yersiniaceae > Yersinia > Yersinia hibernica. The sequence continues at coordinate 48,159 of NZ_CP032488.1, read as the reverse complement.
GTGGCCCCATCACTGACGATGCCGAGCTTGACGGTTCTATGACCATGAACTTCGCTTTCGGGATTTAATTACCGCGAAGACAAATTAATAGTGAAAAAGGGCCGGAATATTATTTCGGCCCTTATTTTTTGTTTGAGTTTTATTGATAACGCCAGTTTGTTTTCACAAATAAAGGAGAATACACGGGGTCTGAAGCCCAACCGTACGAAAACGTACGCTAAGTATATTTTTTAACCAGATCGGCGTTTTATTGCCTTTATAACTAGGCCGTCATAAAGGCCAATCATCCGCCTCGTCCGCCTGCTTAAGAGGTCTGAGCTGGCCCTTTGTTACTTGTTCTGCAAGCGTAAATGTATAGTGCCCCAGCATATTGATATGCGCATGCCGCAGTGGCGAAAGCCGGACTTCATCTTCTTCATTAATGACTTCGCCCTCATCACGCAAATGTGCCAGTGCGGCCTGCATATAAATGGTATTCCAGAGCACGACGGCATTGGTCACCAGCCCCAGAGCGCCCAGTTGCTCCTCCTGCCCATCCTGATAGCGCTTTCTGATCTCGCCTTTCTGCCCGTGACAAATTGCTCTGGCGACAGCATGTCTGCTTTCTCCCCGGTTAAGCTGGGTCAGGATGCGACGTCGGTAATCCTCATCATCAATATAATTCAGCAGGTACAGTGTCTTATTTATTTTCCCAGCTTCGATAATGGCCTGTGTTAATCCTGAAGGGCGATCGCTGCTCAGCAACGAACGAATCAAAACTGACGCCCGAATTGTCCCCAACGTCAGGGAGCCGGCCATGCGCATCATGTCATCCCAGTGTTGCTCTATCTTCCGGGCATTCGCAGCATTGCGGGCGATATCATTCAGCACGCCATAATCTGCATCTTTATCCACACGCCAAAATACAGAGGCTCCTGCATCAGCCAGACGGGGAGAAAACTGATAGCCCAGCAGCCAAAAAAGGCCAAAGATCAGATCACTGGAACCGGCTGTATCTGTCATTATCTCAGTCGGGTTTAGTCCGGTTTGCTGCTCCAGTAGTCCTTCCAGCACGAAAATGGAATCCCTTAGCGTGCCTGGAACGACAACGCCATGAAATCCGGAGTACTGATCTGAAATGAAGTTGTACCAGGTGATCCCGCGACTGGAGCCAAAATATTTTCGGTTGGGGCCTGCATGTACCGTTCGTACCGGGGCAATAAATCGCATGCCGTCGGCAGAGGCTACCTCACCACCGCCCCATTTCTGAGCCAGAGGCAGGGTAGACTGATAATCAACCAGTCTGGCGTTTGCTTTTACCAGCGTTTCTGCCCTGAGATAATTTTGTTTGGTCCAGCTCAGACGATAACGAGTCAGCGCCGGAATATTGGGTCGAATAAAGGGCTCCAGACCAATATTGCAGGCTTCAGCCAGCAATACTGCACAGATACTGACGGTCAGATCATCCATACGTGCGCCCGCCTCGCTTGCATGGGTAAATTCCTCTGCAAATCCAGTATGCGCGTTGATTTCAAGAAGGAGTTCTGTCAGATCGACAACTGGCAGCAGGTCAGATATACGTTTCGAGAGTAACTTCAGCGTCGGTGGCTCATCCAGTCCGTTAAGATGAGCAATGGTCAGCTTCGTGCGTTTGCCGGTGAAATCCAGAGAGACAGCCTGATTATCGACAAAATTTTTAGCGACCTGTCGGTACACCGTGTCAAGCTGCCGGGTCAGCGCATTGACTGCCTCTCTAGCGTTGAGGGGATGCCCAAGGGAGCGATATACCTGCACTCTGTTGGTGTGCCAGTCCTGACCCCGGAGAAGTTTAGCCCGCGGATCTCCCCAGCGATCGCTCTGTGCGACGTAAATATCCCGACGTCGCAGACTGTCCTGTAACTTATTCATAACACAAAGGGTATAGCCCTGTCGGGATAAATGACCGTCTTTACCATAGCAGAGTCGTTTCCAGGGGCCGGTAATTATCGCCATTGGCGCATCATCAATATGCTGCCTCCGGGTTGACCTTATCGCCGCAAGGTAGCGTATCGCCTCCAGCGTTGTTTCACCTGCCGGAGCAGCGCTGAATTCAATATTTTCCAGCAAACAGGGAAGAAAGCGGCGGACTCTCCCATACTGTTCCACCATTTCATCATGAAAACTGGTGTCAGAAGGTCGGGCGATGGCGTTTATAAATGCGATGGTATCGGCCAGCCTGGCCGGAGGGACTTTCCCGAATATCGTTGAGCGGAGCAACTCACTGTCAACATTTTCATCCAGGAGCACCGAGCAGATATGAGCCAACTCTAATGCCGACTTATCAAGATCTTTCAGTGTCCGCAGTCGTTTTTTCTGACCAAGTTTTTTTGCCTCCCGTCCTATATCAGCGATAACCCCATCCAGAACGTCAAGCGCGTCATCCAGTGCCGATATTTCACAGGAACGAACAAAGGCAACCAGCATCGCTGTTCGTCTTATGGGCTGCATCCGGGCTATTTTGTACACTGAAATCATATCAGTATACCGGGCGAGTGCATTGAAACGCACCGGCGGAATACCGGTGAAGTCAAGATCTTGCATGCCAAATGCTTTCAGTTTCAGGTAGCGCGCAATAGCCTGATTAAATGCCGGGCCGCTGATGGCAACAGGGCCTTTTCTTAACTGGTCAAAGCGTGAGGTGCGTACTCCATCAGGCACCTGTAACAGTTCTTCAAGTAATGATCTCTGTTCACCTGATGCCAGCCCGGACAGACGTGACCAGAGCCTTTCTGCTGATTTTTCACGTATTTCGGATATCAGACGGGTCAGCGTGGTGACGCCCGGCAACAGTATTTTATTTTGCAGAAGCCAGCTGGTAGCCAGATCGAAAAGCAAACCTGGCCGTTCGTTGCTGAGCCAGCTTCGGGTGAACAGTAATCGGCTCAATCTGAAAGTCCATGGCCACGAAAAATCACGATAGCCATACTGACGACGGATCAGAGCCTGATGTTCACGCAGAGTAGTTTCTCTTCTGGAGTAGTCGGACAGAACGCCCGTATCGGATATTCCCAGCTGTCGGGCAACAAACCACAGTACGTTGGTCGGGATCGCTGACAAGTCATAAGGCCATGCGCCAAGAAATCGAACGCTGCCAATCAGCAATGCCACTGCCAGGCGGTTGGACCTTCCGCGCCGGTTGTTAATGAAATCCATATCCACTTCGTCCAGCAGAAAGAAACGAGCAAGCTGAATGTCATTAGGCTCACCAGAGAACTGACCATAACTGGCACGTTGTTCCGCGTTTAAAAAATCTGCTGGCAAAAGTCCCTCCCTGGCTACGGATCACATACGAATATATAAAAATGAGATGTTAATCAGACTGTTTCAGATATTGATACAGCGTTTCACGGCTAATGCCAAACTCGCGAGCAAGCTGGGCTTTTTTCTCACCATCAGTTGCTCGCCGTCGAACTTCAATTTGTTGTTCTGAGGACAGTGATTTTTTTCGTCCACGGTAAGCTCCACGCAGCTTGGCTAAAGCGATCCCTTCACGCTGACGTTCATGGATTAAAGAACGTTCAAACTCGGCAAAAGCCCCCATCACTGAGAGCATCAGGTTTGCCATGGGTGAATCTTCGCCAGTGAATGTCAGGCATTCTTTAACAAATTCGATACGCACTCCCTTATGGGTAAGCTTTTGTACCAGACGGCGCAAATCATCCAGGTTACGAGCCAGCCTATCCATACTATGAACCACCACGATGTCTCCATCACGCACGAATGACAACAGTGAATCCAGCTCTGGCCGCTGAGTATCTTTACCCGATGCTTTATCGACGAAGACTTTATCCACCTGAGTCTGATCCAGTTGCCGTTCTGGGTTCTGGTCAAAGCTGCTTACCCGGATATAGCCAATACGTTGACCTTTCATACCCCACCAATACTGAATGTGTCAGAAAAGAATCTATGACCTTTAATTACTTGTGTCAATAAATAGTCAGAGTGACTTTATTCTGACAGTTTTTCATCATCAGGCCTGACGTCAGGTTAGGGTAGAATTCAAGAAGACATATCAGATCTAGGCGGATGTACGGCAACCAGCTCATTGATGTTGCAAATTATTGTCAGGGTAAAAGTCTCCCGACTGGAGGCGCTTTCTGACCTGGCGTTACTGCCAGGTCAGAAAGCGACCAACATGCAAGACCCATTGCTACCGTAGGTATTGAAGGTCTGTTGGGGTCAATAGCGACAATGACCAGATTATTACCAACAACTGTCGTAGTAGTCTGAATTCATCATGCCGCGACCATGATGTCCCCTCATCATCCCACGATCAGGATAATAACCGCCAGAGGCTTCAAGTTTGCTACGCATTCCCGAGCGGGTGGCATAGAGCTTGGCGTTGAGTTCCCCTATTTCTCTAATGAGTGATTGTGCTTTCTCTGTATTCTGTGATGTATCACCGTAGGACAGGGCGTCAAATTCAGCTTGCTTTATAATGAGTTGTTGTTGCAATGAGGACATTGTTTTTTCATACTCGATGTAAACTTTATCCACCGCAATCTGTTGTTCCGAGGTCATGCCCTGATATCTGTTTATTGGTCCCTGAGCATTAGCGCTGCCCCATATTCCCAATGTGGAAACCGTTCCTAGTGTGAGTGCCACCATCAGCGCTTTGGTTGCAAGATTGATTCTCATAAAAATTACTCCTTTTAAGTTAACTACAAAGAATTTCGTTTATTTCCTCAACAACCTCAATCCATTGAATACTACCAGCAGACTGGCACCCATATCAGCAAACACGGCCATCCACATGGTGGCTTGACCCGTGAAGGTCAGCACCAGAAATACTGCCTTGATGCCAAGCGCCAGCACAATGTTTTGCATCAGCACCTGCGCCGTCGCACGCGACAGGCGCACGAAGGTCGGAATCTTGCGCAGGTTGTCGTCCATCAGGGCCACGTCAGCGATCTCGATGGCGGTATCGGTGCCAGCCGCTCCCATGGCAAAGCCGATGTCCGCACGCGCCAAGGCCGGGGCATCGTTGATGCCATCACCGACCATGCCGACCTTACCCTTTATGGCCAGTAGCTCAACTTCGCGCAGTTTGTCGTCTGGGAGCAGATTGCCTTGCGCACGGTCGATCCCGGCTTGTGCGGCAATGGCCTGTGCCGTGTGGGAGTTGTCGCCGGTCAGCATCATGGTGTTGATGCCCAGTGCATGAAGCTCGGCAATGGCGCTCCTGCTGCTTTCCTTGATGGTGTCCGCTACGGCGAATAAGGCATGTACCGCCTTTGCGCCTACCAACATAACGACTGTCTTGCCAGCGGTTTCCAGCGCCGCGATGCGCTGTTCCAGCTCTGGTGTGCACTGCCCAAGCTCTTCGAGCATACGGTGGTTGCCAAGATGGTAGACCTCACCGTTGATTTTTCCTTGCACACCCCGACCAGGCAGCGCGCTGAACTCGTCTACGTCGATTAGGGCAATCGCATCAGTCTGCGCGGCCTGTGCCACCGCTTTGGATACAGGATGGTCTGAGCGGGCCGCCAGACTGGCTGCGATGCTACGACCGTCCGATGCGAGTGAACTGCCCCATGGGACAAAATCGGTCTGCGCAGGCTTGCCGTGCGTGATCGTGCCGGTCTTGTCCAGTGCCAGCCAGCGCAGCTTGCTGCCTTCTTCCAGATAGACGCCGCCCTTGATGAGAATGCCGTGGCGTGCGGCGGCGGCAAGGCCGCTGACAATGCTGACCGGTGTAGAAATCACCAGTGCGCACGGGCAAGCGACAACCAGTAGAACCAATGCACGGTAGATCCAGTCGAGCCATAGCGCCCCCATGAACAGCGGCGGTAGCAACGCGACGGCGATGGCTAGGGCGAACACGATGGGTGTGTACCAGCGGGCGAACTGATCGACAAAACGCTGAGTCGGCGCACGGCTCCCCTGCGCAGCCTCTACGGCGTGAATGATACGGGCCAGTGTGGAGTTGCTGGCCACGGCGGTGACGCGATACTCGAATGAACCGGATTCGTTGATGGTGCCTGCGAACACCGGGTCACCGGGGGATTTTTCGACCGGGAGGCTTTCGCCCGTGATCGGGGCTTGGTTGACCGTAGAACGGCCTTCAAGCACCTCACCGTCAAGGGCGATGCGCTCACCCGGTTTGACCCGGGCGCGGCTGCCAATAGCTATTTGCTTTGCACTTATCTCGCGCCATGTGCCGTCAGCCTGTTGTACTGTGGCCTGTTCCGGGGTCATGTCGAGCAGGCCACGGATGGCGTTGCGGGCGCGATCCAGCGACTTGGTTTCGATCACCTCGGCCAGCGCGAAGAGCACCATCACCATCGCCGCTTCGGGCCAGTGACCTATCAACATGGCACCCGTGACCGCAATCGACATGAGGGCGTTCATGTTGAGATTACGGTTCTTGAGCGCAATCCACCCCTTCTTGTAGGTAGAGAGACCGCCAGTGAAGATGGCGACGAGCGCCAGAACGATGACGAACCAGTGACTACCGTAGTGGAACCAATAAACAGCTTCTGCCGACAATGCGGCTACCAAAGAAATACCGAGCGGCCACCAGTTAGTCGGTGTAGTCGCAAAAGATGCGGATACAGTCTCCGCTGTATACCTCACCTGCGCCTCAAATCCAAGCGTTTGCAGTACCGCAAGCACATCTGGCAAAGCGTGCTCAGTATGGCGTACCGACAGTGTGCGCTGCATCAGGTTGAAATCGAGCTCGGCAACCCCAGCCAAGGTGCCGAGCTTGTTGCGGATCAACGCCTCTTCGGTCGGACAATCCATCTTGGCAATGGTTATCTTGGTTGTCTGCTCGGCCGACGCCTCATCCGTACGCACAGCTTGCATGCCGATCGCCTTCAGCGCCTGCTCAACGGGAGACAACGAAGGCAATTTGTGCTGAACGGCCAAGGTACGCTGCATCAGGTTGAACTCAAGACCCACCACCCCCGCCAGACCGGCCAGTTTGCTTCGGATTAGCGCTTCTTCTGTGGGGCAATCCATGTTTTCGATGCGATACACCGCTTGAGCCGATCTAGTTGCCAGAGGAACCAGTGCCGCAGGTTGAATGGTCGGCTCAGTCGTGCAGCCACACCTTTTTGAAGCGCATTCGCTCATGAGTAACTCCTGAAAATTTTCTATTCAGCCTCCATTAAAATCTCTATAGTTACTATAGAGTCAAGTGATAAATGGGGATTAACGTATGGAAATCAGAATTGGCGACCTCGCCAGGCGCACTGGATGCAAGGTCGTGACTATCCGTTACTACGAAAAGCAAGGGCTACTACCGAAACCAGCGCGAAGCGGTGGCAACTTCCGGTTGTACGGTGATGTACACATTGAGCATTTGCAGTTCATCCGACATTGCCGTTCTTTCTATATGACGTTGAGCGAAATTAGGGCATTGTTAGGTCTGAGAGACAACCCGACGCGGAGTTGTGGCGAGATCAATGTGCTACTGGATACCCATATCCAGCAATTAGAAATACACGTGGCTGTGCTGTTGCAGTTGAGGCAACACCTAGTCGATTTACGCGAGAAATGTTCTGGTTCTCGACTAGTAGAGACGTGCGGCATCCTACAGGGGTTGTCAGATTGCAATTGCCACGTAGTAAATCCCGAACAGTCAAACATATGAGCAAACCATGGCTTAGCGTGCTTTATTTAATGAGATAGTCACTCCCTCCTTCACAGCAGTATGCTGATAGAAGGCTTAAACTGGATAACTATCATGGAAAATATTGCTTTTTCGGGGGGAGGGATTACCGATTCCGTTTTCCAGGCGGTCGCTATGAGTTGTTCAATAAATGTACTTGGCGTACGTTTTCGTACGGCTGGGCTTCAGACCCCTACACCAATGCTCATCGGCGTGAATTCCTCGCTAATATCAAGGATAGCTGACTCGCGATGACAGAAGGACAAACAGGTACCCATCTCCCGCTTATTTTCATCACTTGGATCCTTCAAAAATGATTGTTTTTGAGCATTAATTTAAAGACTAACGTATTGATAATAATGAATTTAATAAGATAGAAATTCAGTAGGAATATTCTGACATCAAGTCCACTTCTGTTCTGATATACGCCCATGTCTGTTTATTGTTTAATCACCCCAACGAGATAAATTGATCTACATCATGTTTTAATGAAACTCAAAGCAGAGATTACATAAACGTGTTGATAAATTAATCTTAAATTAAACTTGTAATCTGGATACTCTACAAATGCAAAAGCAACTGATTGGTCTGACGGTTTTATCTTCTCTGATTTTGGGTATGACTGCAGCGCATGCGGCTCCCCCAACGGCAGAATTAAAGGTGAAAGGAAAACTCAGTGTTCCTACCTGTAATGTGATGGCGCCCGATGGTGGTGTTTATGACCTGGGTAAGATTTCAGCGACCAATATTAAATCGGGTGTGGCGACAACGGCATTAACCCCAATCACAAAGACTTGGACCATTACCTGTGATGCTGACACTTATCTCACCTATACTCCTCAGGATAATCGCAGTGGGTCAGAGAGTGCTAGCGGTGGGCATAATTATGGTCTGGGTTTGGTTAATGGCACAGGCAAGATAGGCTATTACACTGTTAAAATGTCAAATGCTAAAATTGATAATGTCGCTTCAAATATTGTGTGTATTCAACCAGGACAAGCGGCTGATTGCACCACAATGTCAAACGTACTCAAAGGGGAATTGCAGGGGTGGTCTAATGCCGATAAATCATTAAAAGCGGGTAAAACGTTTAGCGCAGACCTTGAAGTCAGTGCAGTATTAGCTGGCAGTACCACCATGGCGGGCCCCATCACTGAAGATAGTAAGATTGATGGTTCAATGACGATGAACTTCGCCTTTGGTATCTAATTCGTCCTCAATCAATATTGAGTAGGGTGATTAATCATCCTACTCATGCCATCGATTATTAATCATTACCCTCATATCTGACTGTGCTTAATTATATTTTAAATTAAATTACCGTACAGACTATTATCGATAAATGATTTGCTCATTCTAAGGTATTCCTGTGTTCAGTCGTCAGCTATCACTTCTTTATATAGCCTGCCTACTTTCCCTTTTCCCTGTGGCAGGACTCTCTGCAACAAAAGAGGGCGCTGCCGCATTTGATATAAAAACACTGGAAGGTTTGGGCTATTCAGCAGAATTAGCTAATTTCTTCAGTGGAGCTGATAAATTCTTACCGGGTCAGCATGATGTCACCATTATTATCAATGCCAGTAAAACCTACCGTACTGAAGCGACTTTCGGTAGCGAAGGTCAACTATGTGCTGACCGAAAACTGCTGATGGCATTAAAGTTACACTATAAAGACAGTGGCGACAGTTGCGAGAATATTGAAACTCTGTGGCCTGGAGTGGTCGTTAAGCTCTTTCCTGGGCAATTCCGAGTAGAAATGACATTACCGCAAGAAGCCTTTGACCCTGAGCTGGAAGAAAGTGAATATCAGCGGGGCGGCCACGCCTTATTGCTAAATTATAATTTATTCGGCCAACGCATCGAAAACAACAATGACAACCTGAATTTATTTCAGGGGCAATTCGAGCCGGGTATTAATTTTTATAACTGGGTGGTGCGCAACCGAGGTTCTTATAATTACAACCAAGGGGTGGGCCATTATGATAATCAGGAAACCTACGCATTACGCGCCATTGAATCTTTAAAGTCGGTGGTACAGTTGGGGGAGTTTGGCCTAGTCGCCAATACATACTCTGGTCTGCCAGTGATGGGTGCCCAGCTTTATTCCGATAATGCCCAACTCAATAACACCCAACTGGTTGTGCCCATTGAAGGGATTGCCAACACCAACGCCACTATCGAAATTCGCCAGCGTGGGCGTGTTATTTACCGCACCGTGGTGGCACCGGGCCCGTTCTCATTATCCAATATCAGCAATTTCTCCAGCGGTGTCCCTACGGATGTTGATGTGATTGAAGAAGACGGCACCCAGCAACATTTTACCGTCGCGAACGCCCTTGATCCCAATTTTGAACAACAAGCGACAACCTACCAGCTCGCACTGGGTCGCTATCGCGACACTCTCAGTGGCAGTGAAAGCAAGTCTCCCTTACTGGCAACAGGCGAGATGGCATTTAGTCCGGCGAATGCATTTCAGGTCACTACCGCTGGGCTGCTTTCTGCAGATTATCAAAATATCAGTGCGCAAAATCTATACAGCGGGTTTGAGAGTGCTTGGATTTCAGCCACCGCTAGCTATACCAATACCCAAGGTGCCGGACAAGGTTACCAACTCGGATTACAAAATCAGGTGTCTATTAACGGCAACCTGAGTGCGTCTTTATCGACGGTTTACGAATCAAGCAATTACTGGTCACCTGATAATGCCCTAAGTGGCGGTAATAATTTGGCTGACCTGTCCGTTGGCAAACTGAAAAATGCCACATCAGCAGCCGTGACCTGGGCCCATCCTCGCTGGGGCGCATTTTCCTATGTTTTGTCTAATAATATGTATTATCAGGCAGAGAACAGTGTCTCCCATACGTTTTCCGCCAGTGAACAATTTGGCCGAGTGACCACCACGTTGAGTGTTCAGTCAAGTTCACAGGGGCGTAATGCTGTCTATTTGGGACTCAGTATGCCACTGGGTAATGGGTCTCTCACTGGCCGGATGCAACGTAATAATGGTAATACGACGCTGGGCAGCACTTATCAAGGGGCTTGGGGTGATAACAAAGGGTATTCCGTGGGGGTGACGGGCGGTAATAATCAGCAACGAGTTAATGGCGCAATGAATGTGAAAACAGCCTATTCACAACTGGCGAGTGGGATTTCTCAGGCCAATAACAATAGTCGTTCAGCGTATGTGGCATCTAGTGGTTCAATGGCTTACGCGAACAATACCTTTGCAACTTCGGCATCGGCCATTGGTGACACCTTCGCAATAGTGAACGTGCCTAGTCAGTCAAATTTACGGGTATCATCACCGAGCAGTGGGATGTCCATAACCGACTATGCTGGCACAGCGCTGTTGCCATCAGTGATGCCTTACAGTGCATCCAAGGCCCAAATTAGTACCAAAACATTGCCATTGAATATACGTCTCAACAGTACCAGTGCCGATTTGATGATGACCCGCGGCACGGTGGCAACCCGTAATTTTGAGGCAACAGAAACACGCCAGTTGCTGCTGACCATTCGTGACAGCAATGGCGAGGCTCTGCCAGTGGGAGCAAACGTGCTGGATGACAAGGGTAATTTCCTCGGAACGCTGATTGGAGATGGTAATTTTATGTTGGAAAACAACGCAATTGGTGCCACGCTGCGAGTTAAGGCCGCCAACCGGGGCGAGTGCATTGTAAGTTATGGGGTGCCGGAGAAATTTGATCCAGATACATTGTATGAAGTTGCTGATGCGGTATGTCATTAATGTGAGTGGCGGCCAGCAAAAGAGATCTAATCGATATTCCAGACACAGGATTTATTATGAAAAAGACCATTGTCAGTCATCGCAGCGAGAATACCGTGACCTATACCTCGGTATATAATCGCTTTAAATCGTTTCTTGTTTTCAATGTGCTGGTGCTATTGAGCTGCTGGAGTCTAGCCTCTAATGCATCGTTCAAATTAGAAAGTACGACCGTCATATTGAAAGAAAGCGAGGGGCGTGCGAGTTTTACCATTGATAACACTTCCGCCAACCCTATTTTGCTGGTGACAAAACTGATTGATATTGATGGCAAAGATTTCAGTAAGCAGATTTTGATTTCACCACCAGTGACACGCATTGATGCTGGCCAAAGTCAGCAAGTGAACTTCGTGCTGAAAAAAGGCGCCGTACTGGACAATGAAGTATTGCTAAAAGCGGCATTTGAAGGGGTTGAGCAGGTCTCTGGTAATGCCACCGTCATGCCTATCCGTCAGGAAATCGGTTTTCTTATTCAGCCGAGCGCAGTGCCACAAATTAAAAATCCTTGGGAGGAGCTGGTTTTCTCCGCATCAGGGAATAATTTGACGATTAAAAATCCAGGTAAACATGTTGTTCGTCTGGGGCCACAGGTAGTTTTAGTCCCGAGTAATGAAGTCGTTCCGTTGGGTAACCCGTATATTATGCCGGGCACCAGCAAACAATTCTCGATCAAGTCATCACCGACATCTGTGAAAGTCACGCCACTGAGCCGCTATGGTTTTGTGCAAACGGAAGTCGCTCTTCCTGTCACACGTTAATAATCGTCTAATGCTCAGGGGTTGCCAGAGAATGGTGCCCTTGAGTTTTAAATCACTAAACGCTATTCCCCAATATATTCCCCCTACTAGAAAAAGTATTTCGTAAGAATATTCTGACATCAAGTCCACTTCCATTCCGATATACGCCCATGCCTGTTTATTGTTTAATCACTCCAACGAAATAAATTGATCTAGATCATGTTTTGATGAAACTTAAAATAGAGCTTACATCCACATGCTGACAGACAAATCTTCATTTACCCTACATTATGAATTTGGATATCTTACACATGAAAAAGCAACTGATTGGTCTGACTGTTTTATCTTCTCTGGTTTTGGGTATGACTGCAGCACATGCCGCTCCTCCGACAGCTGAACTGAAAGTCACTGGTACACTGACTGTTCCAAGCTGCACCGTCGCTTCTCCAGATGAAGGTGTTTATGATTTCGGTAAATTGTCTTCATCTTTAGTCAAATCAGGGACGGCCACGACCGCGCTGACGCCAATGACGAAAACCTGGACGGTGACCTGTGATGCCGATACTTATCTGAACTTCACCCCCGTCGATAACCGTGCGGTGACATCCAGTGCTGTTGCCACCACTAACTTCGGTCTGGGTAGTGTAAACACGACCGGCAAAATCGGTTACTACACTGCACTGATTAAGAACGGTACTGTAGACGGCAAAGCGTCTAACTTGTTCTCTTCTGCAACATCCACGTTTGCAGCAGCAACATCAGCCAGCCTGACCACTGGTCTGCGCACCGGTTGGTCATCTGCAGCGAACACTCAGAGCACTGGTAAAGTGTTTGTGGCTGATATCACGGTTAGCCCAATCTTGGGTGGCACTACCACCATGAATGGCCCCATCACTGACGATGCCGAGCTTGACGGTTCTATGACCATGAACTTCGCTTTCGGGATCTGATTTTTCAAAAGATGAATTAGTCTTGAGGCCAGTTTACACATTATAAGTGTTGACTGGCCCTTTTTTTGTAAAAAAATCAAATGGAATTGACATATGAAATATCACATTTACAGTAAATGCAAGTTCACTTTGGATTTATTAAGAAAACATTTTCAGCATCACGAAGTATTTAACTTTAATACAGTTAAACTGCATGATGAAATTAATTCCATTGAGAGTTCAATAAGCTCTAAAACGGAATTTATTATACTTGATATCGATAATTTAGACTCTTATGACGTGAATAAAATATTTATTAACGCAAAAATAAGGTATAAGTTAAATGTTATTTTGATGCACAATGCCAATTTAAAAACATGCATTATCCCGTTCATGTATGATACCTTATTTCCTAAGGAATCAGTGCGAAACAAAAGAAAGCTTATGAATTATTTAAATAATTCATCCTTAATTATGAATTGAGAACGGCTATTAGGTTCTTTTATTAGATAAAGCGTCAGCTTATCAGGCTTGTTGCAAATAATGGCGTTGTCATGAGAACTGAAGCTATTCATCCGGTTCTGTCGCATTAAGGCTTGGTCAGGTAACATGCTGTTTTTTTTGATGTTGCCTACCCATGCCTCTGATCCGAAACGCCTTCAAACGCTTGCATTACCCCGTTGATATCATCGTACAATGTGTTCGCTGGTATCTGGCTTATGCCCTGAGCCTGCGAAATATCGAAGAAATGATGGCTGAACGCGGTATTGCTGTTGACCATTCCACGCTTCATCGTTGGGTTATTCGCCTGGTGCCCTTGTTAGACAAGGCCTTCCGCCGGCATAAACGCTCTGTGGGCAGTCGATGGCGCATGGATGAAACCTATATCAAAATCAAAGGGCAGTGGAAATATCTCTATCGCGCGGTGGATACTGCAGGCCAGACCATCGATTTCCTGTTGACGGCCAAACGGGATGCGGCAGCGGCGTTGCGCTTCTTTCGCAAGGCCATCCGGTACCACAATGAACCTGAAGTGGTCACTATCGATAAAAGTGGAGCCAATACAGCAGCGCTGGCGACGCTTAATGCCGATAAAGCCGAAGATGAAACTATCACTATCAGGCAGAGCAAATATTTGAATAATCTGATTGAGCAGGACCATCGAAATATAAAGCGGCGAACCCGACTGATGACGGGATTTAAATCATTTCGCCGGGCGCAGACGATACTGGCAGGCATTGAATTAATTCATATGATACGCAAAGGGCAATATCGACACCTGCAAAGTGAGGGACTGTCAGCCGCGGAACAATTCTATTTGCTAGCAGCCTAAATAACCGACAACGCAACTTTTGCTAACTGAGCTACGCTAACGCGACAGAACCCGTTTTTTGACCTCGGATAAACCAAATCGATTTCTGATATCACTTAGTATAGGTTTTCGATCCATTGGTCCTCAAACCCCGAGAATAACTAGGCATGAAAAAAGTAATGATGACAGCACAAGATTTTATAGACCAGTGGGCGACAGCATACTACCGGCGGTGTGATTTGATTCTACCCGTCTGGAGCCAGCGCAAAGCGTATACCCGCGAAATGGTAAACGTATTGGCTGAGATCGCCGCCGCTAATGAGCTGGGGATGAACACGGAATACTATTCCACAGACGGCATTTTATTCCGGCCAGAAGATGCACACTACGAGGGAAACAGGTTTTATATTATTAACCCAGGCGTCGTTTTTGAACATGAAAACGATAGCAATTTGATCACTGATGAAGTGGCGCATCATCTGCTTTTAGACGCTGATTTGTATGCCACGGTAGGTTATTACCACAACAGCATAAACGATCAGTATTTAGATTATCTACATAGTATCATTAGTAAATCACGTAAGGCAGCCAGCCTGGCAGAGCGTGGAAACTTTCTAATTATCTTGGGCGCTGATGACTATTGGCGAGAAACAGACTATTGGCGCGGCTTTATTTATCGTGTCGATCATTGGGAAGAACTGAAGCCGAGCGGGATAACTGAATGGCCAAAGCGGCTAAAACCGATATCGAGTTAATCCGCCTGATAGGGGGCCGCTTGGAAAACAACGAGTTTTCTAATTGGATGGGCAGGTGTTTATGTCCGGTAGCAATGATACTGGGAACACCGTTGTCAGCATTGGTGTTGCATTTGTAGTCTATGTGTGCCATGATCACACTGTAGTTAAGTTGTGGCGGTAGGAATATCCCCACGGTAAAAACCCAAATTCCATGTTTGTTTGTGGCGGTAGGAATATCCCCACGATAAAAACCCAAATTCCTTGTAAGATAGCTACCTTAAAAACCCTGTCATTTTGTCAGGGTTTTTTTGTATGGAAAATCAATCATCTATGGAACTAAAAAAACTAGATAGTTCGTTTTATCAACAGAACCTCGTTGTGTTAGAAGCACTTGATTTTGATGCTAAAACAAACTCATGGCTCGTTAACAATAAAATCAGAGGCCATGGCATCGTTCAGATACAGCTCAATGGCCTGACGTTCGCTATCCCTGTAAGATCGCATATACGTCACGATGACTGTTACATCATTGAACGTGATACCGGAAAGAATGACGTCCGGGGTATGGGGTTAGACTATTCCAAAGCAATGTTAATAACCGATAAGTCCTACATCAGTGCTCAAGTTTTTCTCCTGAAAAATAAAAAGGCGGCGAAAGACCTTCTTTCTAAAGAAGCACACGTCACCAAACAGTTTGCCAAGTATGTTGATCGTTACGTTGAGGCTATCAGAAAGAATGACCAAAATATCCTGCGCCGCGATTACTGCTTTACTACTCTGATTAACTACCACGCTGAATTAGGGGTTTGAAGGCCAATGGAACGAAAACGTACGTTAAGAATATAATTTATTGATATTCATGAAAAAATAAAAAAAAAGGACCGCTGATTGATCCTTTTGTTTTGCTATTTGAATTTCGATAAACATTAAGGGGTCCGCTTGGAAAACGGAAATTATCCTACGTTAAGCGTTTTGAGTTTAACGGGGGATTTCGTTCCATTGAGCGAAACCCCCTGACCGTAAGGGATGTACGGAACGATCTAACTGTCCGTTAATAGTTTTGCTTACTTTCGTACATGTTATTGGGATGGTGTACGCAATCGTTCGGTTTCGGACACAGAAACGCCGTAGCCCCGCCGTTCGGACAACAACCAAGAGCGCTTTGGTTAAAAAGTAGTCTTAGCGTGGTTTATTTTCCGTTATCCAAGCGGACCCCTAATAGACCGGATACTTCACAGCCTTTACAGCGATATCAGGGTTTGCCTTTACAGTTTCATCGCAGTAGTCAAATAATGCTTCGTGAATGCGTTCAAAAGAATCAACGCTACTTACTTCAAAAATCATACATTTAAGAAAATTTTCAAATTTAACTTTTGCCATAACTTCACTCCTCCAAATTTAATGTATTTTTCAGTGCTGCTATCAATACCTCGTGTGCTTCGTATAATGGTGGCTTACTTCACCCAACTTAAAGAAAGTAACTTGTCAGAACGGTGATGAACAATATCGGCAAGATTAAAATGAGTATGAGCGAGAGTCTTTTTCTTGGTTTTAAAAATTCGGTCGTGACGCAAACTTAGTGTTGGTGTACTCTTTACCCTTTGGATGATTGATGGCAAAGATTGATGTGGTTTGTCCTCGCTGTTCTGAAACTCATGGGGTTATCCGAAACGGCCACTCCGGCTCAGGGGCGCAGCTCTATCGCTGTAACCAATGCCTGAAGACCTTCCAGCTCAGCTATCGCTACAACGGAGCTAAACCCGAAACCCATCAGGCCATCGTTGATATGGCGATGAACGGCTCCGGATGCCGCGATACAGCACGGGTTCTACGGATAAGCCTCAATACCGTTCTGCGTCATCTAAAAAACTTACGCCGCACCAGGTAGCGCAAAACGTAGAGCCTAGCGCAGAGGTGGTTATCTGCTGTGAAGCCGATGAGCAGTGGTCATATGTCCGCTGTAAAGGCAATCAACGCTGGCTGTTTTATGCCTATGACCGCATCCGAAAGCGCGTTATCGCCCATGTATTTGGCCCGCGAAATGCTTTGACATTAAAGCGTCTTCTGGTTTTGCTGAGCCAGTTTAGCATTGCCTTCTACATGACCGATGCCTGGCCGGTATACCGCACTTTATTGTCCTCAACCAGTCATGTTATCAGCAAGAAATACACCCAGAGGATAGAGCGACATAATCTGAACTTGCGAACCCATCTCAAACGGTTAGCCCGCAAGACTATCTGCTTCTCAAAATCAGAAGAAATGCACGATAAGATCATCGGATGGTATCTGACAATTAACCATTACCACTAAATCTGCGGCACGACCCCCGCTGGGCGTTTGTACATCCTATTTTAATTTCACCTCCCTATTAGAAACCAATTGTGGACTGGATAAATAATGAAAACTCTATTTTATCTTATAATGTTTATTGTGGTGATATCTGTTTTATGTACCGTATTTGGCAGGCGTACACCATTGCAATGGATTATCCAAAAAAGACGTGAAAAGAAGCAAAAGAAATACAGTCAGCGTTATTGATACTTAGGGCTGGCTTTCGTAACCCCATTTTGTCCTTTTCCGTTGCTCTTGGTTTTACCCGCAGAGTGCCAAATCATATTGAATTCCAGTATAGTAGCCAGGTAATATCGATAGCCACACTTTTGGGGAAGCGCTTCTGTTTCTGCGCGGTGGCCAGCCAGCGGATAAGAAACAGATTCTCTGCGTAGGGTGCTACGGCCATACCATCCTGACGGGCTATGCCAAGTGCCAACAACGCACAGAATGCCAGGTGGCTTAAAGCTGAAGTGGTGTTTTCTGGTGAATCCGGTTCAATGTTGTCTGACAATGTCTTCCCTGCCCGTCATTGTGGATAATTAATGGCGGATTTGTGCCAGATCGTCAGCGCTCAGGCCGGTCATTTTCATTACCATTGTGCGATCGAGGCCACTGGCTAACATAGAGCGAGCGACTTCCAGTTTACCTTCAAACACCCCCTCTTGACGCCCTTCCAAACGTCCTTCCTGGCGACCTTTTTCGATCCCTTTTTGTTCGAGTTTTTGTGCAATCGTCATCAATACCTCCTCGTGCTGTGGTGAACGGCGGGCCAGCTCCCGAATAAAGTTTTCCGGTGCTGCCGTGTCGCCAACCTGCAACATGTAATTCATCAGCGATGTCAGCTGCTCATTATTAGTGTAACCGGCAAGCAGCAACGTGACCAGTTGTTCCATTAGCTCGGCAAGGTCACGCTGACGAACGTGCTTTTGCAGCAGTTCCAGGATGGCCATACGCCGGTGTGTCATGATTTCATCATCAGAAATGACAGTCACGTCAACCAACGGGAAATCATTACTGTAGAGTTGTTCCGCCAGTTCCGGTTCACTGAATTCTTGCAGCCAGCTCATTGGGTAAGGATAAGGTGTCACCTGGCCATGATAGAATAAAATCGGAATAACCAAGGGTAGTTTATCGTTGCCGGCATCGAGGTGCCGCTGCATGGCGGCGATAGCATATCGCATCATACGAAAGCCCATATGCTTGTCCGGGGAACTTTGGTGTTCTATTAGTGCGTATATGTAACCGTCACCCTGCCCCGCTTTAAGGGAATACAGTACGTCGGAGTAGTAGGCACGCAGATCTTCTTCGATAAATGAACCGGACTCCAGTCGCAGGGTGCTTAGGTCGCACGCCTGGCGTAATGCTGGCGGTAGGTGTACTTCCAGAAAGTCGCGAGCGGTTTCTGGGTGCGTCAAAAATTGTTTAAAAAGCGCATCGTGCGGTGTGGGTGTCGTTTTCATTGGCCAATAGTAGCATAGTCATTGATAACACGGATTTTAGCGCCATAGCGTGAAGAATACTGTGGTTAATTCCATATTTTCCCCGTTTCCTGATGCACCACATCCAACTCGACATAACAATATCGCATCTCAGCGGCATAGGCTGCATCACGGTTTAGTTCATCAACCAGTTCATCCAGCTCTTGTTCGGTTTCATACGGGACTCGCAGGATATAGTAGTTGCCTTTTGGATCGGGCTTTTCCATATCAAAGCTCCAGTTCCATTCATTTTCGATATCAGTCCTGACTTTCGATTTACCTCTGACATATTTGGTATTGTTTTCAACGCGTAACTCGATGAGTAACGTCGCTATCTTTCTGGCTGAACGCTCACCAGGCAAAATATCATCGGGGTTCTGAAGCCGGTAGGTTTTCAGTATCCGGTAGACACTCGCTTTGCCGATATTCAGTTGCTTGGCCACCGAATCGCGGGTAAAACCGGCACGAACCAGTTCGATGACTTCAACAGTTTTTGCGCGAGCGGTCGGTTTTCTTCCTTTATACTTTCCCTGTTGTTTTGCCTGGGCAATACCTTCACGTTGTCGTTCCTGTCGCAGATTGGTTTCGAATTCTGCAAAAACGCCCAGCATATCCAGAAACGCTTTACCGGATGCTGACGCGGTATCGATGGCCTGTTCCGTCGCCCTGAGTTTGATATTTTGCTGTTCAAAGTCATACACCAGATTTTTGAGGTCACGAAGGCTTCTTGATAAGCGGTCAATGCGTGTGACCACCAACGTATCGCCGTCACGCAAGTAGTCCAGACATTCATCAAATGCCTGACGTCCTTCTTTCTTTGTCCCGCTGATTTTTTCCGAGAAAATTTTGAGACAACCCGCAGCGGTTAAAACCTCAACCTGGTGAGTCAAATCCTGATCTGTAGTAGATACTCGAGCATAGCCGACAAGTGCCATCGCTATTTTCATCTCAATAGGTATTAGATTAAGTGATTCTCTGGTATCAAAAGTGATAAATCAATGTATATGAGAGTATTTTTCCGGAGTACACCATGCTATCACTAGGGTATAATCTAAAGCGATATTTTGTTTGGAGTGACTAATAGCGAGAGCATGAATGATTAATTAGTTTTTGATATAAATCAATCTTGAATTGAATAGTTATTTTTATACAATTAATCAATCATAGTTTGATTTGTGTATATATTGATTTAATCAATCTGATATGTTTAGAGTCATTTATAATTAATCATACAGTGATATTTACGATAATGAACAAAGAACATTCACCAGCTCGACGCTTGTCAGCGTTGCAAAAAAATATTTTGATAATATTGGCCGCGCTGAATGAGCGGAAGCCTGGGCCAGTACCCACAAAGGATCTTGAGAAATTGCTAACTGTTAGTGATGACAAGCCGGTATATGGCCCTAATCTTCGTGGTGCATGTCATCGGTTAGCTAAAGCTGGGATGGTTCGTACTTTACGAGCGTCGAATTTGCAACTGGCTGTCGAACTCACTCACGATGGTTTGGAATGCGCTACGCTACTCTACGCAAATGAAAGTCAGGCTGAACTCGATCGGCAAAAACGTAAGACCTGCTTAGTGTTGCCTCATAATTTACCGACAAAGCCAGTTACAGATGCCCTACCTGTCATGTTGAACGGACAAACCTATTACGCCCGTAGTGCATGCTATGTAGTGCCGTTCGATGGAACCCCGTACCTGATGTTGTTGCAAGGTGATGGTCTACGTGTGCGGCTATATGGGGATACACTCAGTGTAGGTCGGTATTATCTGTCATGCTTTGATGCAGGATTACCCGTTCATGTTCAGATAAACGAAGAACAATAAAGTGATTGGGAATACTGTAGTGTCACTACTGATCACATTGAATTTTAGGCGAAAAAAACCGGTAAGGTAGACAGTTATCATGCTCCGCAGAAATGAGGAGCAAATGGATGAATCTTCTATCAGCAATCATTGTTGTTTTAGAGTTCATTGTCGCACTGCTGCGGCTGTTCGGCTTGTTATTCTAACAAGCTGAAACGTAACTAAGGAGGGAGGAACCATCCTCTCCCCTTTAAAAAATTTTATTTACCCTCCCCTTATCACTCCTAATAATATGATAAATAATATTATCTATCTTTATGATTGATGATAGATAGCTGCAATATAGCAGCTATCTAGATTATAATTTCATCATAAATATATCAGCAAGATTGCTGCAATCATGTTCGTGTGTTTTAATGCTTGCAGCAATCTTGCTGCAATTTTTAAGGTGTGACTATGGCTTGGATAGTGGCATTTGTTTCTCAAAAAGGTGGCGTTGGCAAAAGTTCAAAAGCCAGAGCATTGGCGCGAGAAGCAACTAAGGGAGGCATAAAAACCAAACTTGCTGACCTCGATACTGAACAGGCAACCTCATCTGATTGGCACCGTCGGCGTCTAGCGGCTGGTTATGAACCGGCAGCTTCCGTTGAGCTTTTTTCAACAGCAGCTCAGGCTTTAGCCGCAGCGGAAAATTTTGAACTTCTCATTATTGATGGGCCTGCGCGCGCGAGTAAAGGCACAACGGAAATTGCAAAAGTCGCTGACCTTATCGTGCAACCTACTGGGGCATCATTGGATGATTTGATCCCTGCGGTCAAAGTTTTCCA
This sequence comes from Yersinia hibernica, assembly GCF_004124235.1. NCBI lineage: Bacteria > Pseudomonadati > Pseudomonadota > Gammaproteobacteria > Enterobacterales > Yersiniaceae > Yersinia > Yersinia hibernica. Next base: position 26,575 of record NZ_CP032488.1, on the reverse strand, counting down.
CGGCTTGGTCAAAGAGGGAATACCAAAGACTAAACTTGTTTTTGCACTCAGTCGCATAGGTACTGATGCAGAAGAGTCAGAAGCCAGAAATTACCTTAAAGAAGCGGGATACGAAATTCTGGATGGATGTATTTTTGAACAGACAGCTTATCGCCAGGCACAAAACGCTGGCCTTTCTGTTACTGAAACTCGATATAAAGGCTTGAATGCAAGAGCTGATGAATTGATTCAGTCGTTGATAAACAAGATCGGAGGGTAATGATTGTGGCAGATGTCAGTAAACTGAGAAAGGGGAAGAGCAAGTTGGGTACACCTCCTTCTATGGATGAGGCCGCAACCAGCCTAGCTGCTCCTGAAATTGCACCGGCCCCTATTGACGAGCACCGGCCTTATATTCGTCGTGACGGTCGTTCTGCTAGAAAGACTAATAGGACTCTTGCTTTTGCCACTCGTGTTACACCTGAGTTTGATGAATCAATCAGAGATATAGCAGAGCGAGAAGACCTAAAAATAGTTGAAGTGCTTGAGGCTGCGCTTGAAGCTCTCAAAGAAAAACGAGGTTATTGATCACAGGTTGCAGCAAGATAGCTGCAATCTTTTTGTTATTTAAATCTTGCAGCTATCTTGCAGATACATACAATGTATCTAGCTGCTATATTGCTGCTAGCATTCCGGTTAAGTAATCATTATAGTGAGTGAAACAAGTTAGATACTCATTTTGAGGCTTTCAATCCTTTATCTATGACTGGATTGATACTCAAAATGAGGTTTAAACGATTAACGGCTGATTCAGTTACTCATATTGAGTATTAAAAAGAGGGTGTGATGAATATTTTTTGTGATGATGGTTCGACAAACGTAAAACTGGCATGGTTCGATAACAGTGCATTGAACACGGCAATTTCAGTAAATTCGTTCCGTAAGGGGTGGAAAGTTGAGGGTATTGGAAGTAGAGCGACCTTTAACTACGAACTGGACGGTACTAAATATACTTACGATGAAGTGAGTAGCGAAGCCATCAATACGACTCATATTGAGTATCAATACTCTGATGCAAATGTTCTGGCCGTCCATCATGCTTTACTTAATAGTGGTCTAAAGCCTCAGTCAGTATCATTAACTGTAACCCTGCCAATCAGTGAGTTCTATACATCTGAATGCCAGAAGAACACGTTAAATATTCAGCGTAAGACTGATAATTTGCTGCGTCCTGTGACATTGAATAAAGGGGACTCTTTCACTATTACCCATGTGGATGTGATGCCTGAATCTCTTCCGGCTGTTTTTGCTCAGTTAGTCAGTGATAATGTGGGGCCGTTTGAAAAGTCATTAGTTATTGATTTAGGCGGAACAACACTCGATGTTGGTGTCATTGTAGGGCAGTTTGAAGATGTCAGTGCTATCCATGGTAATTCATCAATTGGTGTATCGATGGTCACTCAGGCTACGCTCAGTGCGTTGAAAATGGCATCCAGCGATACAAGTCCGATGGTAGCTGATGAATTAATTAAGCGCCGTGCAGAACCAGAATTTGTTCGTCAAGTCATCAATGATGAGAGCCGTATTAGTCTAGTGATGGATACTATTGATACTGCGATCATCCAATTGGGTAAGCGTGTAGTTGATGAATTGAGTGATTTCAGACATGTAAACCGAGTTTACATTGTCGGTGGGGGCGCAACACTGATCACATCAGCAATACAAGAAGCATGGAGCCATCTTGGAAACAAAGTTTCTATGATGGCGTCACCTCAGACAGCCCTGGTTAAAGCAATAGCGGCGTTTAAAGAAGGGGAGTGAGGTTGAGCGACGACCGAAAAAAATTCACACTCTATTTGCATCCCGAAGAGATAAAGAGTGATGAGCAGGCCATATTGGTAATTGATTCGGTTCCACGGCGTGCACGTGGCGAGTTATTTCGCCAGGCATTCGTTGCTGGGCTAGCATTGCATCAATTGGATGAACGTTTGCCAGCATTGATCGCAACAATGTTGACGAAAGAATTGACCGCAGATCAGGTTGTCGAATTGATAGCTCAGACAACCGGTTGGAAACCATCACATGCGTCGATAAAAGATGTTATATCACTGACCTTGGGGGAGAGGATGGTCGTCCCCGTTGGTGAAGTACTCAAATCTGACAGCAAGCAAGCTACGAAAGAAGCGCTTAAAGTGGTGAGAAAGAAAATGTCGGGATTTGTCTAAGAATTCAAAGGATAAATTTATGCAGAACGAACCACGCCTAAAAATGTTGAGTACAGCAAGGGCATTTAGTGCAACAACAATGACTATTCATCAAGATGTGAACGATTTTGTTGGCGGCCCTGCCAGTGACCCTAAGTTTACCCGAACCCGAGTACGCAGATATCTGTCTCAATACGGTTTTCGGGGTAGTAAATTAAAAGCTGAAGTAGAGCGTATTTGTACATTTAATCGCTCAAAAGGTGATTGGAAATATCCGTATGGTTGGTCGGAGCAGGATCTTACTGGCCCTATGCGGCGAATGTTTGGACTTAAGCGAAAACGAAATTTGGTCATACTCGATGAGTTTTGGTCGTTAGTTTCATAGCTGTACTTTTGGTAAATCTCCCCAGCGGGTTGTATAAGCAGGGGAGAGCATTTCCCGTTTCATCTTCCAGCCTTTATCTATTCCTTGCCCCGCAAACCACACCTTTCCTATCCCTTCTTTATTAATGCGGTCGATAACGTTCATCAACTGCTCACTGTTGACCCTTGGCGGTTGTTCGTCAAACATGTCTATCTGACCAGGGCGGCTACAAAAGTCGTTCAGGATGATCCCCGCTTTCTGGTAGCGATAGCCATCACGCCAGATGTGATCCAGTGCTCTCATCGATGCCGCCACAATATCTCGTGTGTCCTGAGTGGCCAGCATTAATCGATGATTGGCATTGTTGCTGTAAAACGGTTCATTCGAATACGGACTGGTACGAATAAAGACGCTGATATAACGGCAATATTGCCGTTCCTGCCGCAGTTTTTCTGCCGCTCGCTCCGCGTACTGGCACACCGCCTGACGCATATCCTGCAAGGTTGTGATACGTTCCCCAAAACTCCGGCTGCATATGATTTGCTGTTTAGCGGGGAGTGCATCGATAGAGATACAGGGTGTGCCATTAAGCTCCCTCACGGTTCGCTCAACGACAACACCCAATGTTTTCTTTATCAGCTGAAGGTTGGCGTCAGCCAGTTGCAACGCCGTTTCTATGCCCATCGTCTTGAGTTTGATACTTAGCTGGCGACCAATGCCCCAGACGTCCTCGACCGGTAAAAGGGCCATCAACTTGCGTTGCCTCTCTCTGTCTGACAAGTCAACAACACCGCCGGTAGCAGGCCATTTTTTCGCACCGTGATTGGCGAGTTTGGCCAGAGTAAGAGTCTGGCCGATGCCGATCCCGGACAATAAGCCGGTTTGTTGAAATACGGTATCTCGTACACGCTTTCCGTAACTGGCCAGCGGTTCACAATGTTCGATACCATCAATCATCAAAAATGCTTCATCGATACTGTAAATCATCATCGATGCGGCCATCGATTCCAAAATAACCATGGTTCTGGCACTGAGATCTCCGTACAGCGCATAATTTGAGCTAAAACACGTGACTTGATGACGCTCTATCAGTGCTTTTATCTGAAAGTAGGGTGCTCCCCGTTTAATCCCCAGTTGCTTGGCTTCTTTGTTGGCCGATACGCAGTTCCCGTCATTATTACTCAGACAGATAACCGGTTTCCCCTTAAGATCCGGCCGGAAAAGTTGCTCCACACTGGGGTACATAGAATTAATGTCACAGAGCAGGAACATACGCACCTCACTTAAAGGTATGAATGGCGTGCATGACAACGCCAAAAATATCCAGATCATCGGGGTTAACATAGATTGGGCTGTAAGCGGGATTCATGGGTTGAAGGCTGAGTCGGGGATGAAGACTCAGCCTCTTAACCGTGAATTCGCCTTCGATGGCGGCGATCACAATATCGCCATGCGCCGGTTTCACCGCTTTATCAACAACCAGCAGATCCCCTGAAAGAATGCCCGCTTCCGTCATGGATTCACCTTCAGCCCGTACAAAATAGGTAGCGCTGGGATGACGAATACATAAGTCATTTAAATCTAATGTTTTTTCTATGTAGTCGGAGGCGGGGGAGGGATACCCAGCCAGGCACATTTCACCAAAAAGGGGGATCTGAAGGTGAGATCCTGTTTGCGCTGCAATGATTTCTGCTTTCATGATTAACCCAATATAACTGTAATTATATACAGTAATATTGATCGGAATATTCTAGGGGTGCAAGTAGGCAGTGTCGTATTTTTCCTAGTGTCCTGTTTTGCGGTTGGAAATAGTTTCCTTTGGTCTTATCCACAGAATCGGTGGGTAACTCTGTGGAGGAAAAAAGGATATTTGGCCGTCCGGGCGGGCTTGTCATGTCGGGTGACCGAATACATTCATGCCGGTTAGCCTCTTCATTCACTTTTTAATCGTGCGTTTTAGACGACGATCAAGCCAAAAGACATGACAAACCTGTACCAGGTGGCCCCCAAAAGGCTCCCCGCCCGTAAACGGTCGAGTCGTCACCTGCACTTCAGCGGTCCCGCGCCGGTGGCGCAGTCCAGCTTCCGCAGAGCCCCACAAGTGTGTCTCTGTCCTGTCGGATAACAAGCGATCCTGAACGTCAACATCACGCTTGCAGATGGCCGATGACCATCGCCGCTTCCCACTAATGACGCCCCGTCGTTCCGCCGTGTCGGGTGTGTTCATGCTCGCCTACCACTCAGTGCGCTATCCCCCGATAAGTTCTTTCGCGGAGGGCTGTTCGTAGCACCGTCGCCGTTCATAAAACAAGGGAGGGTAAACGCCGCCAGCGGCCCCTTGTTTTATGCCCATCGCTGTCGCTACTTCGCCCTTTGCCGCGACTGAACTCACCGAGAGATAGGATTAACCACTGAGAGGGGAAAAGCAGCATGAACACACAGAACGTCAACGTCAAAACCGCCACGCCAAAATCTTCCGAAAGATATGGGGAAGGACAAAACAATCACGCTAAAAAAAGGGGGGTATTACGTCAGGCGTTAGAGGATGCAAGCGAAGAGGTCGCGATCGCGGAAGAAGTACACGCCCATTATGGCGATCCGTTTGGTTTTAAGGATGTTGTCCATTATTGGCTATCGGGTTTTTTCAGCAGTTTCAAAAAGCAGTAATAGGTGCCGGACGGTTGGACGTCCGGCAGACACAAATCAAAACCGAGAGGTATTAACCATGTCAGTAACAGAGTCTAAAGTAAAATCAGTCAAGAAATCCACCCGTAAAGCGCCAACGGCCGCAAATGATGCACAGGCATTGGCTCAGGTGCTGGAACAGACACCCATAGAGTATGTTCCGTTGTCCCGTCTGGTCAAATCGCCACTGAATGTGCGCCTTATTCCCTATTCTGTTGAGAGCGTCACCAGCCTTGCCAATACGATTGTGTCTATTGGGTTGTTGCAAAATTTGGTGGCGCACGATCTTGATAGCGGTCTGATTGGCGTTGCCGCAGGGGGCCGTCGTTTGGCTGCGCTCAATATGTTGGTTGAACGAGGGGAATATCAGCCTGATACACCGGTTGCCGTTAAACGTGTACCGGAAGCACTGGCGGTTGCCGCCTCCATGACAGAAAACGGCGAACGTAAGGAGATGCACCCCGCCGAGCAGATTGTTGGGTTCCGTTCACTGGCAGACGAGGGGAAGACACCGGCACAAATTGGTGACTTGCTGGGCTATAGCTCACGTCATGTACAACGTGGTCTGAAACTCGCCCATCTGGCCCCTGCTTTGTTAGAGGCACTGGCAAAAGACGAAATCACCCTCGAAAAGTGTCAGATTCTGGCACTGGAAGACAGTCAGGAACGACAGGTGGATGTATGGGAACAGGCACAACACGTATTCGGGAGATCACCACAGAATTACCAACTGCGAAATTTGATCACCGAGCAGGAAGTGAGCATTAAAAATAACCAGAAGTTTGCTTTTGTCGGGAGTGATGAACTGGCGGCGGCGGGGGCGGTTGTTCGTACCGACTTATTCAGTGATGAAAATGAGGGCTGGATTGACCGCGCCTTACTTGATCGTCTGACACTTGAAAAGTTGGACGCTATCGCGGTGACTATTCAGGAATGTGAAGGCTGGTCATGGTGTGCTCACCAAATGGATCCTATCGGCAATTGGGGCGAGGATGCGCGTCAATATCAGTTAATGTCAGAACCCACGCCAGTCTATACCGAATCGGAGCAATCCCATATTGACACCTTGACGGCGGCGCTGGAAGACACTGAAACCTACGATGATGAAAATGACATTCAGCAACAAATTGAAGATGTTGAGTCTGCTGCCTCCATACGTGGATGGACGGCAGAGCAGAAAGCGCAAAGCGGCGTCGTGGTGTCATTTGATGGCGGTGATTTGACGTTTCAGCGCGGTGTTATCTTACGTGGAAATATCGCTCAGACGGAGACACCGCAAAACAACCTTGCACAAATCTCACCGAAGCCAAAAGGGTTGTCGTCAGCATTAGTCAGTAGTTTATCCTCCGAACGCACGTTAGCGGTCATGGCGGCATTGGTACAAAATCCAGCGGTGGCATTAGCACTACATACTCACTCAATGGCCCTCAAGGTGTTCTTTGGTCAGTACGCCAGTTCCGTTCTAAAAACCAGTATGGACATCAAACGGCACACGTTATTGAGTAACGCACCGGCCTCGGAAGAGGGGGAAGCGAATCGTGTGCTGGAAAATCTGCATAACCAATGGGAGGCCCGTTTACCCGAAAATTGGCAACTGGATTTTTCGTGGTTGCTGACATGGGAGCAAGCCGAAGTGATCGCACTGCTGGCCTATTGTGTCGGTCAGTCACTCGATGGCGTGGTGTGTCATGCGAATTCTGGCGGCAAAATCGGCAATGAGCTGGTATCCGTTGAGAACGCGCTGGAATTTGATCTGCGTGACTGGTGGCAACCGACCAAGGAAAACTACTTTGGGCGAATCAGTAAAGAACAAATGAGCGAGGCATTAAACGCCATCGGAAAAGCGCCGCAAGCCGCCTCCGTGCTCAAAATGAAAAAGGGTGATGCAGCCCATTTAGCGGCGGCTGAAATAGCACAAACTCGCTGGGTGCCGGAATGTTTGCTCCCGCCGGATGAAACCGCTCCTCTCTCTTCCACTGATGAATCAGCCGCTGCCTAATCGGAGATGTCGCCCGAAAGGGCGGCATAACACCATGACCCAAGAAGAAAAATTCACATTATTGAAGCTGCAAGCCTTTACCTCGACCGACTTTGAGCAGTACCGCGAACGGGGCGACGTTTTTCGTCAAACCTTGTCCAGTGCCGTCATCGCCTGTTTGTCATTGCCGGAATACTGGGGTGTTGATTGCGAGTTTCGACAAGAGTGGGGCGGCGAATATCCGGTTCATCTACGCCTGAATTGCAAGATGGCCCCGACAACCCCGATTGAGTTAGTCAGTCCAAGCCATGAATCCCCTTACTGGTATGGGCGGCTGTGGTTTAACGGCGGTGAGTCAGTGGCATGGTTCTACAGCAGTGATTGTTTTGAGCCTGATGCTATCAGAACGGTGCTGGATACGTTGGCAGAATACATTCATGCCGGTTATACGCAGCCAAATGAATTGGCGGTGGCGTTACGGCGGGGAGGGCATGTCGTATGATCCCAACCAATATGTCACTTGTTCCCGTCAACGCATACCAACGTGCTGCCATACAAGCCATCATGGCGGTAGAAGAAAAGAGACAGCGGGGCAGGCGATTAGGCCAATATCCCTACGCACGCGAACTCTTTCGTTATCTCTGTGGGACTAAAGGGAAAATATTGGCCTCGGATGTGCGCAGGGCCGCCAGTAATTATGACCCCAAAAATCGGGGAGGACCGCCAAAGGCGCAATTTGTCAGGGCACTGGATATCCTTATTGGGAGTCGAGGAGAGATGTGTTCACTGCCCCTTTTAACCAGCGATGGATATTTGTTTTTCCCCGAAGTGCGTTATCGCCTGCGTGAACGCCAATATCGCCAGTGGGACGTCAAAGCGGCACGCAAGGCCAATAACATCACTCGTGAGCGCCAGAAAAAACGTCGGCGTTACCAAACACAAGTCGCGCAAGCTGAAATTGACTTAGCATTTATCACGATCAGCGAGTTATCGGCGTGGTACGAACGGCAAGCAAAACGAGGCATCAATGATGATGACTTGTTTGACATGGTGCTGGCACGGGGGCTGCGGTTTGTGAATATGGACAGGGCATCTTGGTACGGTACGACGGATTTAGGCTGGCTTTTGGCGGATATTCGCGCCGAACTGACGGGAGGGCGCGCGGTTGAGCTGTGGCTGGATTCGTTGATGCGCCCCAATAAATTAGGGAGGCCGCATGGTCGGTAAATTGGGTGAATGGCGCTATTCCTTGCGTTGGTGCTTGCCCCATCTGCCCAGTCCCAGAGGGAAAATATTGATGTCTGAGGTGGTGCCTGCGGGTGATCCAACGCCCGCCAGTATTATGGCCTTGTTTGTCCCCGGTAGCGGATATGCAGTGTGTATTGATTTTCTGGATATTCGTCCGATAAAACGGTGGACGCCAGAGCGTAAGGCACAAGTCCGACAGCGTAATATGCGGCGTAGGATCATGAATGTTGCGCCGCTCTTGGCTGATGAGCTGATTGCTCGTGAGCTAGCCGCCAGACCGGAATACTTCAACGGCCAATAAGTTCCAAGGCTGCTGTGGCTTCGCCACGGCGGCCATATCACTGATTCAATGCTGTTATCACTCAATCTAAAAAGAATGTATCAATACTTCGCTGGCGAATACGGTTGCTTGTCCTCAACGTTCTTGTCATGTCAGGTAGCCTCTTCATTCACTTTTTAATCGTGCGTTTTAGACGACGATCAAGCCAAAAAACATGACAAACCTATACCAGGTGGCCCCCAAAAGGCTCCCCGCCCGTAAACGGTCGAGTCGTCGCCTGCACTTCAGCGGTCCCGCGCCGGTGGCGCAGTCCAGCTTCCGCAGAGCCACACAAGTGTGTCTCTGTCCTGTCGGATAACAAGCGATCCTGAACGTCAACATCACGCTTGCAGATGGCCGATGGCCATCGCCGCTTCCCACTAATGACGCCCCGTCGTTCCGACGTGTCGGGTGTGTTCATCCTGTTTACCTTCCGGTGTGTTATCTCGCGGTCAGCTCTCTCGCGGAGGGCTGTTTGTAGCACCAACAACAGGATAAATACAAGGGTAAATGGCACGCCGCGAGCGGCGCCCTTGTATTTCCCCTATTGCCGTTGCTCCTTCGCCCTTTGCCGCGAAAGAACTCACCGAGAGATGTTAACCACCAACAGGAGAAAACTAGGATGAACACACACAACGTCAACGTCAAAACCGCCGCTCTTGAATCTACCGAAAGATATGGGGAAGGGCAAAATCCGTACAGTATTAGTATGGCCGAAGGTGAGAAAGGCACCGATTACGATAATTTTGAATGCTACGTATTTGATTCACTAAAAGCGTTACAGGCATTTCGCAAATCCTATCCTGAAAAAATGAAACAGGAATATAGCTACCAGTTAAGCAGATACGGGATGTCGAACGGTCGATACAAAAATATCGATATCGTGTGCGCCGACCATTACAAGCAGTTCGTCAAAAAAGTTAAAGCGTCAGGGATCAATATCTAGCCACACGCAGTAATCCCATCGCCAGCCGTAGGCTGGCGTTAACCCAACCAAGGAGAAACACGATGTACCAGACAACAAACGACACGACTGACCGCTTTAGCTGGGATGCCCGCGCGGAGGCGGCTTATTGGCAGTCGCGGGAAGTGTCGGCCAAAACCGAACCGGAAGCGATCACATTGACTGAGTTCATGGACGCCATCGGCACTATGTACCCTCACGACTGGCAAGGGGACGCGCATAGCGAATCGTTCAAACTGGCAGAAATGTATTGCGGTAACGTCACGTACATTTACGCGAAAGTGGGCGAGTGCTATTTCAAGTTCCGTGATGTGGTCACGCTGAGTCATACCGCGATTGTTCAACGACTGGAAAAGGAGGTGCAAAACCAAAAACGTCATACGCAGAAATAAAAAAAGCAGACTTTCGTCTGCCCTTTTATGCCGGTTTATACCCTCGAAAAGTTTAACCGGCTATCAATAATCGATTGGAGTTAGAACCATGAAAATTGAAGTGAGCATCATGACACCAACCGCCGATTTTGTAAAGCAGGCACCGAAAAAACAGCAGCGGGTTAACCGTCCGGCGATAGCGATAAACGATATCACCGAAACCTGTAAAGCGCGGGGCCGACACATTGCCAAGTGTCAGCTAAAAAAACAGCCGGTCAGAATTCCGGCTATGCGTATCAGTGAGTTAGGGCAAGTCCTCCGAACGCTGGAACTGAAACGGGCTTATGCCTGATTAATCGCGCCGCCCCAAAAAAGGGGCGGCATTCAAACCCAATCGGAGTTGACCATGCGCCAAGAACCACTCAAAACCCGTGATAAAGGGGACGCATAGCCGTGTCTCAATTGTCATTTGAAGATCTATTCAGTGCGCCAGAAACACCGCGTATAGAAACAGTCAAAAGTGCCATTATTGCACCTGTGAATGTGCCTAAAGACGTCCCGCCGCGCATTTTCCCGCAATCGTATCCAGCGGTAGATCATTACCGGCGCGAGTTTGTGAACCTTTTCAAGGAAACCGCGCGATATCATCACCGTTACGAGGTTTTCCGCGATTTTGTCACCGTGTCGGCGATTGCGCTTGAAAATGCCTGTTTGAAATCGCCAGAACTGGAGGAAGAATATTTCGCGGTTATCGCCCGTTACAAGCCTGAAGATGTGACCCGATTTGCACAGCTTCACGCGCTGATTGTTATGGGATTGGAAGCCAGTATGTGCGATTTTTTGGGCAGTATCTTTATGGAATTAGAACTAGGGAGTGACCATATGGGGCAATTTTTTACCCCGTCAAATATGTCTGATCTTATGGCGGCCCTGACAATTGGCGAGCGGATAGCAGAATTAGATCATACGCCTTATATCACAATGGATGAATGTACCTGTGGCGCTGGGGGCATGGTGATTGCGGCGGCTAAATATATGCTGGAAAAAGGCTATAACCCGCAAAAACAGTTATTAGTGTCTTGTACTGACATTGATCCCGTGGCGGCGCGTATGTGTTACATCCAGCTTTCTCTATTGGGCATTTCCGCTTGTGTGCGGGTGGGTAACACCTTAACGCAAGTTATCCAGCGCACAATGTTGACCCCATTCTGGTACATGCGATTTGTTCCATCACGCCACTAAGGAGACTGGCAGGGGCAACCCTGCCGGAAATGTGCTCCGATCCAGTGAAGCCACTCAGCCGCGCAAAAGGGCAGGGACTAAACGCTGCTGTGGCTTCGCCACGGTAGCATTTAGTTTTTTTTCTATTTGGGGTTCTACGCCGGAATCCCAGAAAATTCCGTCACTAAAGGCAGATTTGCATAACTCATGTGAAAAAACGCTGTCCAAATTATACGAAAAATCCAACATTAGGTGCATAGCCTAATCCCTATGCACCTTTTATTTTTTGAATATCACCTCATCAAGAAGACAAAAATTTTTTCTCCTTATATTTTTCCTCTGCATCCATAAATTTTTGTAAAATTAATCTTGGAGCAATATTTTTTAGATCGAGAGACTTAACGAAAAAATGGTTGCATAAGAATATAATATTATTGAGGTTTATCGGTATATCTATATCGTAATTCAACATAAGGGTTAAAAGTTTGTTCCTGTCAATTCTAAAGAAATCTTTCCCTAGGTTTTTCTCATCTATTATTTCGATGATATTACTATCAATAGAATCATCCATTCGCAGTCTTAATTTGTTTCTTAACATAGCAGACCATGATGAAGATTTATAATTTCGATATGCCAACTCCTCAAATAATTTCATGATACCCCAGTCTGATGTTTCAAGGGATGCATATATTCCATTTAACGCACGGCTGAGATCGCTGTGCTCGTTCCAATCGTCCTTGCATTTATAACGTAAATCATGTTCGACTTCATGCCAACCCTCTGAAAGAATAGTTCTGAACTGAACTTCGAAAGTCTTATCTATATATGAATATTTCTTTATAAGTACACTATCAGATGATAAATCAACCGGGAGTCTAAACACATAATTACAGCGAGTGGCAGAGAAATTGTCAGTTGCAGCTTCATCAACTGTTTTTGAGTCAACTTGAAATAATTTACTCAATGCTTCCTGTGCTATTAGTAAATCATCAGGAAAATACAGAATAATTCTGACGCCAAATAAATCTTGAATCTTTTTCCCGTATTCTGAATATTTATCTGGTTCTTTAAGGAATTTTTTAGTAATAGAGCTTTCTGATTTTGTTCTGGAAAAGAAACGATATAACAGACCAATTCTATTGAGTTCGCATTCAATATTATTCTGTAAGTTTTGAACTATACGAAGTTCATTTGCATTATACATTATACCGATCTCCCTAGAATTGTTTTTATTTCTGATATTTTCGACATATTTAATTCTAGGAATGAACGTTTGTCTGGCGTGAGTAAATAGCCTTCTTTTTTAAGCTTCTGGATAGTATAGAGTATCTCATTAAGATAAAAATGATTGTTATTTTCACACAAACCTTTAATTGGCCTGTGTTTATAATAACTAACACTCCCCTTCGGACAAAATTTCTCAAGTATATATATGTCGCAATCTGTAATGTTATTATCAGACTCATTATCTAATTCTAATATTTTTTGCTGAATAGCATCATTATTACAGTCACAACCAAGGAAGTAAATATCTTCCTTACCATCTAAATATAAAAAACTGCAGTCAATGAAAGAACAACCTACAAAAGTAACATTACGAAAATTTGTACATATGAGTTCGCTACTAAAGAAGGAACAGTCTACAAAGATCGTATCAGTAATGGTGTTTTTATCGCCAAGACTGAGCTTCGTTATCACTAATTGCTCAACACTATCTTGGTTCAAATCTAATGGGACTTTGCCTAATAGATTGTGACAGTACAAAATTTTGTCATGTCCTGACATGAAATTTAAAGAAAATTCAAGGCTATGCCAAAGCAATTCTTTCTCATCATCAATTCTGGGCATATAAGACTGCACTGCGGGTTCTATGAAACGTTTATCTCCGATCCATTCATTATTGCTGTCATCAATAATATTTTCTGATACGAAATTCCCGAGGACAAATTCATTAACAAAACCGATACCTTGTCCTTCAGATCCTGAACGGTCAAGAAGCGCGTGGGAAGCAAGCTTATTAACAATCTCATCAGTTGTTGGCCTTTCGTCAACAGTGTAAAGTTTTCTCGTCGCTTCTAGCAAAGATAGATTTTTTTCCACTATCACGAGAGATATATATTCACGAGACTCAGATGTATAATTTCCCTGCACCATATCATCAGCTATGATCTTCAGTATTTTATATTGATCTTCAATAGACATTAATAAATCTTGTCGTTTCCTCTCCCTTTCAAGCATTGAGTCAAAGTATTTTCTAACAATCTTTGTTGGATCTTTGACTACTTTTTCAAAATCATTATCATCTATACATCTTAAAAATGATAATAATACTGGGTTTGATAACTTATCGAGTGGGAACCCTGCTGATGAAATTTCTTGCAAACGGTTTGTTGGAATCCAATCTTCAATTTGTGGTTCCTGGATTCTTATTCTGATAACATCAAAGTCATCTTTATGTGAAGCAATCCACTGATGAAAATCATCGCCGTCAAAAATAGCAGTTCTACGGGTTGTTAATACCACTTTTGCACTGTCAGTCAATAACTCAGTAATGGTTTCCAGCATTGGCTCTGTTTTTTCATAGTTTACTTGATCGTTACTAGTACTTTCATGGAGAAGTTCATCAAAGCCATCAAGTATAACAGGAACATTTCCAGCACGAACTTCATTTCTAACTAGTGATGAACTGAGAAGAGGGAAACTCCTATCAATTTCGTCGAGTAATACATACCGAAATATTTTTGCTTGCCTGTTTCGAGATAACTCTGAAAAAAGTGGTATTTTGCCAATATTTTTTGTCACTAGCTCTAATAACAACTCATATGCTGTACATGTTTTACCAAAACCTGGGTCGTGACGCAAACTTAGTGTTGGTGTACTCTTTACCCTTTGGATGATTGATGGCAAAGATTGATGTGGTTTGTCCTCGCTGTTCTGAAACTCATGGGGTTATCCGAAACGGCCACTCCGGCTCAGGGGCGCAGCTCTATCGCTGTAACCAATGCCTGAAGACCTTCCAGCTCAGCTATCGCTACAACGGAGCTAAACCCGAAACCCATCAGGCCATCGTTGATATGGCGATGAACGGCTCCGGATGCCGCGATACAGCACGGGTTCTACGGATAAGCCTCAATACCGTTCTGCGTCATCTAAAAAACTTACGCCGCACCAGGTAGCGCAAAACGTAGAGCCTAGCGCAGAGGTGGTTATCTGCTGTGAAGCCGATGAGCAGTGGTCATATGTCCGCTGTAAAGGCAATCAACGCTGGCTGTTTTATGCCTATGACCGCATCCGAAAGCGCGTTATCGCCCATGTATTTGGCCCGCGAAATGCTTTGACATTAAAGCGTCTTCTGGTTTTGCTGAGCCAGTTTAGCATTGCCTTCTACATGACCGATGCCTGGCCGGTATACCGCACTTTATTGTCCTCAACCAGTCATGTTATCAGCAAGAAATACACCCAGAGGATAGAGCGACATAATCTGAACTTGCGAACCCATCTCAAACGGTTAGCCCGCAAGACTATCTGCTTCTCAAAATCAGAAGAAATGCACGATAAGATCATCGGATGGTATCTGACAATTAACCATTACCACTAAATCTGCGGCACGACCCTTTTTCTCTTCAAATACTGACGCAAGAATTGCTCCAATGTGCTGTCACGACATCGGCTAGCCTCCAAAAATCACTGGCACTGGAAAGTATTGCGCCACTCTGCCAATCTCTGGCATACGACTTATTTCATCAAACCTACCAACCAGGCGCCTATACTCGATTTGCTGTTAATGACCCAAAACTTCGCGAAATCTATGCGCCACTTTTTCGTGACCGTCTGGCCCAATGCTGGCTAGTCAGTCAAATTGAACCAACTGTCGAACGCCAACTGATTGGCGACACATTCGCTAACCGCTCGGGCAAAGGCACTCTCGCAGCGATACATCGCGTTCAGCGTTTTATGCGACAACCTCAACATGGTCATTTTTTACAATTAGATATCCAAAACTTTTTCAATAGCATTCACTTACCCACGCTGGTGTCTATGACAACAAATGGCATCATGTCATCGCTCCCAGAACATCCCAGAAAAGCGTGCGTGATGGCGTTACTGATGCGAACTATTCTCCATCCCGTCGCGCACCACGCCGTTTCACTGAGTGGCAATAAAACATTACTCGACACCATTCCATGCCACAAAACGCTAGGCGCATCGCCTTATCAAACGGGCCTCCCGCTGGGGTCATCGGCCAGTCAACTGTTTGCCAATCTTTACCTCAGCCCACTAGACCACTTCATCAAGCATCAACTGCATGTGAAAGGCTATGTCCGCTACATGGATGACCTCATGCTACTGGGCAATTCATCACAACAACTGATTGAATGGCGCGAAGAAATCTCGACCTTCCTAACCCACACACTCCGATTAACCTTGCATCCCACCAAGCAGCACCTTCAACGTTGTTCCCAAGGCGCTGATTATTTGGGATATAAAATTTATCCGCACTACCTTCATTTACGCACCCGGAATCTGAATAAAATTCGTCGCTGGTTGGCATTGTTCAACTACTGCCTTCATCCGGAGGGTAGCCCACCCCCAACAAAACCCGATAATCCTGAATGGGCTGCCTGCATTCAACTGGCACCCATCACACCCGACTACGTCTTGTTACAAAAAATGCAAGCCGTGATGAATAGTTACTTCGGTCTGATGCAAAAGGCCAATCACTATCGATTACGAAAAAAACTTTACCAATACCATTTTTGCCACTTGAAGCACTGGTTCATTCCAGCAAACAGCGATTACACGTCGGTTCGCATCAAAAAGCATGCCCTTGCAACATGGATTGGGAGACAGCACGGTCAGTGAGAAAACCCCTCGAACAAGCCACATAGTTGTTGTTGCTCGGATTGTTGCTGTTCAGGTTGCCATTGTTGAGGTTGACGTTGTGCCGATTAGTCCCATTAGGCTCAAGGGCCCAATAGTTGTTGCTGATCCAACCGGAACACAGCCGCCCCACATGGGCACGCCATTAACATTGCTCGCACTCTCATACCACCAGCTTATCCCCTTTCGGAGTTCGCCCCTTTATAACGAAACTCTATGACACATCGGAGCTCCGTGGTGCGAGCCGGTTTTCCCTTTAGCAAATTATCTATTCGCCGTAACGAAATAGCCCTTAATGCACTGCCATGCTGTCACGCAATCCTCAATTACAAGGATAAATGCTGTTTCAATCCCTGAATGAAACCGGACTCCACCGCAGGCGGATAGCATCCCGGCTCCCAAGACTGCAAAAAATGGCGCATTTGTTGCGTTAATACAAAAGGATCCACGTCATCCTGAGGCGCCGTAGCTATTTCCGATAGCAATGAGTTGACACATTCTTCATACCAGAGAACATAATCCCTATCAGACCAGTCACCTTGAATCTCCGCGCCCCACCCAGTCAATTCAGCTTGAGGATAACGTTGCTCAAATTGTGTCATCGGAAATCCACCATAAAACACCGCTTCTCCACCTAGCTTTTTAATGCGCTTACCGAGGATTTTTATTTTTCCATCACACTGCGTTAAATAAAAAAATAAAGACTGCTGATAACACCGATAAAACATCCCCTCGCGAATAAAACTGATAACCCCCGGGCGCCTGCTTAGCGCTAACTTATCTTCGATAATCATGTCTGTTCCTTGCGAATAAGGCGTTATAGTAAAAAAATTTTACAACGCGCCCTAACGGGCGCCCCATCACCGCCCCCTTTAAGGGGGCGAGCAGAATAAGGGCAAAAAAGCTTAAAATTAAATATTAAATGCTAAAAACTAAAGGACCCTCGAACAAGCCACATAGTAGTTGCCGCTCGGATTGACGCTGTACAGGCCGCCATTGTCGAGGTCGACGTGGAGCCGACCAGCCCCCCCAGGCTCAAGGGCCCAATAGTAGTTGCTGAGCCAACCGGAACCAAACGTGCCCATCGCCCCCCACTGACTCCATAGCCCAGCGGATGGTGCCCGCGTTCCTACCGCGCCATACGCCGCATTTGTCATAGTGGCGTATGGCGGCGTACTATAACCACCTCCTAACCCGGTACAATATGCGTCAGCATTCGCTGCGGTTCTGGTAGTCGCGCCACCATTGACAAACCAGCGTCCGAGAGTGATATTGAGTGTGTGCTCGTCGCTGCTGTCTGTTTTGTTTGTTGCGATAAGTTTTAATGTCTTATTTGCACTAGTAGGGGTACCCGTGAAGGTGAACGTGCCTTCAGTCCCGCTCGCGTTTGAGGCCGGGATATCAACCCAAGTCTGGTTGCCATTTTCCTTATAGGTGTAATTACTGTTCGCTGTCGCATCAACCCCGTTCATGTACAGCTGAAACTTGGCACCCACAAATCCCATCGTCGGAAATCCGCTGTTCCATGCAAACGTCGTTCCGTTCACATAGATGACAGGTGGTGGCGGATTATTCACTCGGACTCGGTATACCGGTGATGCGAGTGGTATGGGGGTGCCCGATGTGGTCGGCAAGCCGGTGAGTGATGTACTCAGCACTGGAGCATTCGCTTGTACCGTGAGGGTGGTGTTGTGAGCAAAGTTCGTCGCAAACGTCTGGGTCAGTTGGGTGGGAGTTAATGGCGTGAGGCCATTCTTCCACGTCCAAGTCACCCCCGCGGGCGCAATCGCCAATCCCGGAACGGCTTGAGTGTCCCCATCCAAATCCGTGAACGTGACGCCAGGAGAGAGTGGGGCCAGCGTGAACTCGTTCGGTTTCTCGCTCCCCAGTACCTGGTCATTATCCACCAATGGGGTGGCGCCTGGCTTCAGTATCGATACCGAGCCTGCCGCCGTAGGCGTTCTCCCCTTTATCTGCCCCGTCGGGTTGCTCAGCACCACAGACCAAGCCGGAGTCGATGCCCCCATGGTGACGGCCGCAATAAGCGCAATACGCGTCAGCGGGTGACTAACCCATCCCAGTGTGTTATCTCTCATTCTTCCTTCCCTCTTTAATCTCTGTCACAATCCCAAACAGTCCCGGGGTGCATCGTTTATCGTGCGTGTCATCAACAATGACTACCGCGGTACCCGCCATAGCAGATAACCCAGTACTCACTGTCT
Source organism: Yersinia hibernica (assembly GCF_004124235.1). Lineage (NCBI taxonomy): Bacteria > Pseudomonadati > Pseudomonadota > Gammaproteobacteria > Enterobacterales > Yersiniaceae > Yersinia > Yersinia hibernica. The sequence goes on along the minus strand of NZ_CP032488.1, from coordinate 8,139 downwards.
TCACTCTGTGTTCTTCTCGTTCGTCTTCGTGTTCTTCGTATTCTCATGCCCACAACGAAGCTGCCTTTATGCGTGTGATTCAATGCACCCCCCTTCTGGGGTAAAAACGGGCAGGAAAACCCTGCCCGTGGTCCTGATTGACACTAACCCGATGGAGACTGGGTTTAGTAGTCGACCGCCAGATTGAAGCCCTGCGCACCGTCCGCAGAACCCGTTAACGGAGTACCGTCTGCTGCCGTGTTCACCGGAATAGTGAAGTTGCCGCCCGTGACGCTGGTAATAAAGCCTGTACCCGGTGCAGTGACGCTATCCGTCGCACTTTGACCCACTAAACGCCAGTTGTAGTTCGGTACCGTCGACGTCAGGTCGGTTGTACCCACTGCCGCGCTATCCCACAGTTTAAACACGTAAGTGTCGCCAACATTCAGGTTCGTCGCCGTACCAATCAGGTTGTTAGCAAACGCCGCGTCCGTGCTCAGGTAAATACCCGGAGTCACGTTGCTGCCTGGTAAGACCGGGCCTGGAGGGGTCACGCCTGTACCACCACCGCCACCACCGCCAGGTGCCGTAGTCAAGCTGGTATCAGCAATCGTAATCGTCTGACCAAAAATTGGGTCACCCGACGCTGAGTATTCCTGAATCGTCGCCTTAATCACTGTCGCACCAACCGCGCCAGCCGGTAATATGATGGTCGAGGTACCCGGTGTACCCGAGGTGGCATTCACGCCCGTCGAGGCAATGGCAACGTCAGCGCCTCCGCCAGCAGGGGTATAAGCCCATGTGACACGTGTGTTGTCCGAGGAATCATCGCCATCGCCATCGCTATCTGCGTAGCCATATTCCATCACGATGGTATCGCCCGAACTCAGCGAACCTGCCACTGCATAAGTACCACTAAAGTCAACCGCATGTTGCGCATTATTCGATACCGCACTCAGTATCGGTGCCGTACCCTGAATAGTCCCGGTCGGTTGCGTTAACACCGCATACGCACTGCTCATGGTGTAACCGGCCAGCGCTAACGCCAGAACCAGCTTCTTTAACGTAAATGTATTGTTCTTTTTCATTTCACTTCTTCCTTGGTTTAATGTGTTCATTGATGTCGAGCATGACGCGCAAGACCTGACGGTTTTGGCGTTTGATTCATCGCCTGTCTCGGTTTGGTGGGTTAGACCTTCGGCCCAACCCACCTTTCAATCAATAAGACAGGACGGGCACTTAGTTAAAATCCACTTTCAGGTTAAAGCCCTGGTCGCCCGGCGTCGCACCGGAACTGGATAGACTGTTCGCCGGAATAGCGTAGGTATCCGTGGTCGCACCAACAATGCTGTGGTTACTCAGCGTCGCCACCGTACTGGTGCCGTTCGCCGTGGTGTTTGTGCCATCTAGCTTCCACTGAATGCTGGCAGGGACAACCTGCGCCTCACCCGCATCCCAGACGCCGTTACTGTTCACATCATTCCAAGCCCGGAAGACGTAGGTCTGACCCACTAACGGATTGGTGGCCGTCCGCGCGTAATCCACCGCACCACTGCCCGCCGCTGGTGAGGCAGAAGCCAGGAAGATACCGCCCGCAATATTGCCCCCAACCACCACCGGACCCGGAGGCGTCACACCGGTACCACCGCCACCACCACCACCAGGGCTGCTCGCCAGACTGGTATCTGTCACCGTAATCGTACTACCGCTAATCGGGTCACCCGTCGCCGAAAATTCTTGTACCGTCACCTTAATGGCCGTCGCACCTAAGGCGCCAATCGGGAGCGTGATAGTCGAGGTCCCCTGACCGCCTGAATTCGGTGCCGCTACATTAGTCGCCGTTATCGGCACATCGGCTCCCCCACCCAACGGGGCATAACTCCAGCTCACCGTGGTCAATGAGTTATCCGCGTCACCATCAAGGTCGGTGTAGTCATAGGTCATGACCACCGTGTCACCGGTGGACAGCTGTCCCGGCGTAGCATACGTACCGCTAAAATCAACCGCCTGCGTTGCATTGTTAGACGGGGCACTCAATACTGGGACACGTCCCTGTACCGAACTGGTTGAGGGCGTGCTGGCTGCCCACACGGAACCTGTCGTCATGCCCGCGAGGGCCAGCGCCAGTACTATTTTTTTGACTCTAAAATTCATTGTCATCGTTCATTCCTTTTTATTGCTGTCTGGCACTGAGCCATATAAACCGGGATTTCCCCGCCTTGGTATGCGTCAACGCACGTGTTGTTAATCAAACTGCCTGCATCAAAATGACTGACCATCAACCTCATCCAGAGGCTCCGTGCCGGGGGCACTGTCATGGTCAATCTCCTTATCGCCTTACGGGGCGTACGTCACCTTCAGGCCAAAGCCTTGGTCGCCACACGCCACGCCACTGTTGCTGTTGGCGTTAGTTCTCGGGGTAAACTGATATCCCCGCACCCCGGTATCAAAACTGTTCAGTGTTATTGGACATCCCGCTGTATTGGTGCCGTCTAACGCCCATTGCACGTTCGCCGCCGGAATACTGGTCGTGATATCCACGTTCGCCTCGTCAAATAACTTCACGGTATAAGTCACGCCCACCTGAGGGGATGCCCCTGTCGTCAGTAAGTCCTGTCCCGCCGGGTCCTGTATCTCCGCCCTGACCACCAGATGGGTACTGCTTGCACTGGTGAACGTCACGGTCTGCGGATTACTCATCCCGTAAATCCCGAGGTCTGCCCGCACAATAAACGACCCGCTCAACGTACTGACCAATTCTTTAACGTAGTAGTTAATCCCCGTACGGACATCCACCTGTGTCCGAAGAGCCTGAACGCACGGTAATGGCTGACTGGCTGCATCCAGCGGACAAGACCCGCCAGCCGCCACGACGGGGACTGCGACCCCTGTCACCGCATCCGTCACTTTCCAGACCGGCGTGACCAGTGGGTCATTCACCGCCTGGTTCTGATGGTCTTCCAAGTGAGCTGATAGCGTAATCACATCCGTTGGCAAGCCCGATGCCGGGACGCTGGCGGCACTTTCTAATGCCAGCAAGCCCTGACGTTGCTGTCCAACTAAAATATCGACTGGGTTAGACGTCTGTTGACGGCCTTTTTCATCCGCTAACGTCACCGACAACTGATAATGGTTAATATCCCCCGGTCCTGAACGCCATGCCGGTAAGGTGATTTGCCAGCCTTGTGGGTTATTGACGCCCCCGGTAGGCAGTATGGCCAATGGCACCGTATCGCCATTCCAGGTCACACGAGTAATGCGGTACTTGTTCTTGACCAGCGGTTGCATCAGGTGAGTGTCACCTTCCAGCAACGTGGTGGGGACGGCAGCTAAGTCCACATCCAGTAAGCCGGACTTTTCTTTGTACTCCAGAACGATGTCATAATTACGGTCAACCATATCGTAACGACTGCCGCGCAGGGTGCGCATCGCGCCGACATTGTCCGGGTCAAGTTGCTTGCCCAGTGCGGTGCCTAACTGGTAGTTCAGTTGCAGGTCAACCTGCGCCTCTGACTGGCCGTCCTGACCGTCTTTATGACTGACTTTGATAGTCGCCAACGGGAACGGGGTATAGTCCACCCCCAGCGTCACCGCACGCGGGTCAGATTGCAGATTATCTTTACCAAACAGCGCCACTTCATCGCCAAAATACTGCTCGTAGACCACCGAGGCACCCAGATGCGGATACACCGGCAGATAACCCTGAGCGCGGACATCAAAGCCCTCAGCAGGGCGCTCTAAGTAATCATCAAAATCCTTGGAGTCTTTCCATGAAGACAGTGGGTGGTAGTAGTTGGTCGCCAACTTAGCGTAGTCGGCCCACAACTCCAGCCCCAGACCCAGACGGCTGTGATTGCGGCTAAAGTCCTGGTCTAGGAAGGTGTTGGTCCCCAGTAACCACGCCTCTTTCTCCCAGCGCACACCCAGACCGAAATTACCGATGGTTCGCCCATCCTGGTCATGTACACCCACCTGAGAGAAGGTCACCACATCGTCATTTTCATACCACGGCGTGAACAACGAGGCCGAGCTCTTGGTCAGGTCCCCGTTGTCATCCACTGCCAGGGTAACCCGGGCTTTACCAAATTTTCCCAGTAAGTCCTGAGCCTGTTGCTGGACCGGATTCAACACTTCAGCTTTGGCTTTGTTTTTCGCCCAGCTTTCAGCGTGATTTTGTGCCTGGTCGCCGGACATGTTGTTCCAGTCCTGCCCCCCTACGGACTGAGCCATCCCGGCGGCCTTCATTTCCATGGCGGAGGCGGGCATCCGACCATCCTTATCGGCTTTCGGTAATGGGTCATTGCCCATACCTAATTCCGGCAGGTTATTCACATACAGACCCGATTCATCTGTTATCGGCAACAGTGGAGAATTCGCAGGCAACAGCAGACTTTCACCGGCCTTCATCGCCTCCCGACGGTTAAGCCCACCGTTATTCAGGGTGCGCAACTCCGCCACCGTAATGCCGCTTTGCAGGGCTAACTGGTAAAGGCTACTGTCTGCCGGGACGACATAGAGGCGAGTTGTTGAAGAGCCTGAAGGGGCGCTATTCTGTGCGGCAAAGGCCGCGGTCAAAAAACCCGTACCGATGATGCTCAGTGCAATAGCCGAAAGACGCATTGTTGTTTTCATTAATCCATTCCCTTTGCGCCGAACGCGCTGTCCTAAGTACCTGAGTAAAGTTTCATCGAATCGAGCGAGACGCCTAAAGCGCGAGCAACATCGCAAGTGAGCCAACTCAATTATTCCCCCAGACTAAATTAATGCGGCTGGTTGAAATCGATAAAAATAAAAGTCAATCAATCCACGTTCCTAGGCTCACGTGGCATGAGCCGTTAATAGTAATAAATTCATTAGCCCAAAAATGGGTCGTGACGCAAACTTAGTGTTGGTGTACTCTTTACCCTTTGGATGATTGATGGCAAAGATTGATGTGGTTTGTCCTCGCTGTTCTGAAACTCATGGGGTTATCCGAAACGGCCACTCCGGCTCAGGGGCGCAGCTCTATCGCTGTAACCAATGCCTGAAGACCTTCCAGCTCAGCTATCGCTACAACGGAGCTAAACCCGAAACCCATCAGGCCATCGTTGATATGGCGATGAACGGCTCCGGATGCCGCGATACAGCACGGGTTCTACGGATAAGCCTCAATACCGTTCTGCGTCATCTAAAAAACTTACGCCGCACCAGGTAGCGCAAAACGTAGAGCCTAGCGCAGAGGTGGTTATCTGCTGTGAAGCCGATGAGCAGTGGTCATATGTCCGCTGTAAAGGCAATCAACGCTGGCTGTTTTATGCCTATGACCGCATCCGAAAGCGCGTTATCGCCCATGTATTTGGCCCGCGAAATGCTTTGACATTAAAGCGTCTTCTGGTTTTGCTGAGCCAGTTTAGCATTGCCTTCTACATGACCGATGCCTGGCCGGTATACCGCACTTTATTGTCCTCAACCAGTCATGTTATCAGCAAGAAATACACCCAGAGGATAGAGCGACATAATCTGAACTTGCGAACCCATCTCAAACGGTTAGCCCGCAAGACTATCTGCTTCTCAAAATCAGAAGAAATGCACGATAAGATCATCGGATGGTATCTGACAATTAACCATTACCACTAAATCTGCGGCACGACCCTATATTGTCATCATAAGTTTTTTCTTGCGTAAAACCGAATTTTTTATATATTTCAGCTAATTTGTTTTTATTTAACATAGTTATCTCTTTAACTACCATACCTTATCTGTGGGCCACCGAAATTTCTGACTATTCCGGAATAATAGTTTATATCTTACTGAGTAGTTTTATTCCATCAGTTCGTAATTGGCCATCCGGAGATATATGCCGGTACAACGTCTGACGGGTAATGCCAAGTTCTTTACATAGCTCATTTATCTTAGTTTCCGGTTTTCCCACCGCCGCCATTGCCAAACGTAGTTTGGCTGTTGTCATCTTAAATGGCCGCCCCCCGCTACGACCTCGAGCTCGGGCCGAAGCCAACCCTGCAACTGTACGTTCGGAAATCAGCTCGCGCTCAAATTCAGCCAGTGCCGCAAAAATACCAAAGACCAGCTTACCGGCAGCAGTCGTCGTATCGATCGCTGCGCCGTGTCCTGCCAACACTTTCAATCCAACTCTACGCACAGTCAGATCATGTACTGTATTGATGAGATGGCGTAGGTCTCGACCGAGACGGTCGAGTTTCCATACCATCAGAGTGTCTCCTTCGCGGAGTGCTTTCAGGCAGGCAGTCAATCCAGGGCGATCATCGCGCCTACCCGAAGCCATATCCTCATAGATATGTGCGGTGTTGGTGCCAGCAGCGATGAGCGCATCGCGCTGCAAGTCCGTCGTCTGTGACCCGTCTGCCTTCGATACCCGCATATAACCAATTAACATACTATTTCCTATCACATATACGTTCGATTATGTGACACTCTGATTTTGAGGTCACAATCTGTCAATGAATGTCACATTACCCGTCATTTAAATTATGACACGTAAAGGTGTAATTTTAATGATAATGTGACAATTACGTTTTTAAGGGGTATGCATAAGGATCAAGGATGGCCAATAAAAATAAACTCCTCAGTATTCTTTCGGACGCCGAGCAGGAAGCATTATATGGTATCCCTGATTTCGATGATGCACAGCGGCTGGAGTTTCTGGCTCTGGATGAATCTGAATTGGAACTGGTGAACAATCGTAAAGGGCTTCATGCTCAACTCTTTTGCATTCTGCAAATCGCTTACTTTAAAGCCAAACACCTGTTTTTTCGCTTCGGCTGGGATGATGTTCAGGACGACTGCAAGTTTGTTCTGAGCCGTTATTTCCCGGGAGAGCCACCTCCGGACAAATCTCCTTCTAAGCACGAGCGCTATGCTCAGCGGGAAAATATCTGCGCGCTGTATGGTTACCGACCATGGTCATCAGCACTGTCTTCACAGCTTGAACAACAGGCCGCTCGGATTGTTCACCGCGATGTGACCCCCGGCTTTGTCGCCACTGAGCTGATTATCTGGCTCAACGCGCATAAAATCATCCGCCCCGGCTACACCACACTTCAGGAACTGGTGAGCCGGGTTCTTTCTGATGAAAGGCAGCGGCTGGGACGTATTCTGATGGAACAGCTTGATGACGCCGCCATTGCTGACCTAAAAAAACTGATTGAACGGGATGATACCCTTTCCCGACTTGCGGTCCTCAGGCAGGATGCGCGTGACTTTGGCTGGCGTCAGATGGTCCATGAGCGGGAGAAACGGGCCATCCTGGAACCGCTGCATCGCAAGGCCTGCGACATCCTGCCAGCGCTGAATATTTCTCAGCAAAATCTGTTGTACTACGCCAGTCTGGCAAATTTCTATACCGTTTACGATCTCCGCAATCTGAAGCCTGAGCAGACCCGCCTTTATCTGCTGTGTTATGCCTGGATCCGTTATCGCCAGTTCAGCGACAACCTGGTGGATGCGATGTTTTTCCATATGAAACAGCTTGAAGATGAGAGCCGCAGCGTGGCCAAAAAACTCATGGCTGACGTGCAGGAAAAACACCGGCGCGAAACATCTAAAATCGGGCGTCTGCTGTCGCTTTATGTTGATGACAGCGTTCCGGATCCCACCACCTTTGGCGAAGTCCGCCGCCAGGCCTGGAAAATCATGCCCCGGGAGATGCTGAAAACCACCGCACAACGCATGAGTGTGAAACCCGTCAGCAAATTGGCGCTGCAGTGGCAGGCCGTTGACGGTATGACGGCGTTAATCCGGCGTCACTTGAGGCCATTATATCTGTCACTCGACCTCACCAGCGTGGTTCAGGACAGCCCCTGGGCTGAGGCGCTGAGCTGGCTAAGAATGGTGTTCAGCAAAAAGCAGACGCTTTTGCAGCGACCACTGGCGGAATGTCCGCCGGAAACATTACCGGAACGCCTGCGTCCATACCTGCTGGAGTTTGGTGAAGATGGCGAGCCCACAGGCCTGAATGCCGGGCGCTATGAGTTCTGGCTCTATCGTCAGATAAGAAAGCGTTTTAAGTCGGGGGAATTCCACCTCAACAACAGCCTCCGGCACCGCCATCTTTCAGATGAACTGGTACCGGAAGGGGAACAGGCCGCAGTGCTGACTGCAATGAACATCCCCTTTCTGCAGAAGCCAGTTAAAACGCAACTA